>CAZYWY010000009.1:0-13124 GCA_964651605.1 uncultured Pirellulales bacterium
ACGATGTATAGGGCACTTCCCATTGAAGGCACTTTTTTGGCACTTTTTTTGAAAATATTTTCATTTTTTTCGAGAATTTTTGTAACGGATTTGTGTTTTGTGCGTCTATGTCATAAGAAGCATTTTAGGAATCTGCATCAGCAGACAAGCGTAAGCCTGTAGCGGATTACCTTAGATGGCAGTTAGTAAGGAGCTCGAAATGAATAAAATACTTTCAGGAGCTTATGGATTTTTTTGCATTATTCTACTCCTGCTTCCTGCATCAATGGCTTTATGCGAAGATGTTAACGAGGCGGAAATTAAAATAAGGCAGGATTTATGGAAAATCCGTGAATTCCGCACCGGACTTCGATTTGATTATAATGATGTTTATGCAAAGGCAAACGAGCTGCTTAAAAAATACTCAGACAAGCCGGATGTGATTGGGAGAATCTATTTAGAGGTGCTTATTGACCACGCTATGAGCGGCCTGGCCCGACCACTGGAAGCAATTGAGTATGCTAAAAAAGCTGAACAGTATCCTTTATCTCCAAAAGATAAGGCGCAACTGTATCTTTCCTGGGGTGATGCGATACAATTTACAACCCCCGGGGCCAAAGGCGATAAGTTAAGAGATACGCGCAGGAAGGCTACGGAAAAATATCTTAGGTCAATGAAGGTATTACAGGACAACAATCTGCCTATAACTATTCCTGATAAGCCCATAATGCCTCCTGAGGCCAATGTTATGGAAGATGTAATGATAATAATTCCCGAAGGTATTTCTGCCGAGGCAAAAAAGGGGCTTTTAGAGGATATTGCGGCTTTGGAAGAACGAGATAAAAAGCGTAAAGACTACTTTGAGGCGTTGGATCAGTGGACATATAAGAAGGAAATCATAGACCGAGCGGTTTATTCGAGGGATCTTATTGTCAAGCTATATACCACTTTACCGTTCGATGCAGAAGAACTTCAAAAGTTAGCAACGGAGATTTTGGGCAAATCTGAAATGGTTGATGATATGGTCAGTCGTGTCAATAGCAAAATAAAGGATGTCTCGGGCGCTAACACATCCCCAGTTAATCCAGAAGTGAGAACTGCTACGCAGGTGAAACAGAATGAGGAAAAATTTGCCATGATTTTGCCTAATGGGGTGACGGTTGAATCGTTTGTGTTGGTAGATGGTAATAAATGGGTAGCATTTCAAAATATGGCATGGTCGTCTGATGGCAAACAGATTGCATTTGCAGGCAGGCAAAATGATGTAATGAATATTTATACCGTAAATCTTGAGGACAGTAATCAAAAGCGAATAACTAACATGCCGCGGGGCCGGCTTATCTGGGGTCCTACATATCGTCCTAACAGTAGCCAGCTTTATTATATGGACAACTCATTACAGGGAGCTGATTTTCACTGGATAGCATTTACAAGTCTCGATGGCACAGCAGGAAGAAATACGACTCTAATGGTGCCTGGAGGGCATTTGTATTCGCCAGCTCGTTTTTCACCCGATGGCAAAAGTTTTTGTTTCAGTCATAATGACAGGCAGCAGGATTATATTAAAATTGCAGATGCGGATGGAAGTAATATCAAAACAATCCTGAGCGGCCAAAATTCAATCAGCCTGGTTATTTGGGGCAGAGGCATAAACAGCGACCGCCTGGCTTTTAGTGAAGTTGTTGATAATAAAAGCGTTGAGAAAAGAGTGCATTCTATTTTCACTGTCAAGACAGATGGCAGCGATGAAAAGCGGCTTACCGATGAAAATCTTGGTGATTGTTATGTGTATGATTGGTCTCCTGACGGAAAGAGGATAGTTTTCAGCGTGGATAACAAACAAATTTTTACTATAAACAGTAATGGCACGAATCTGGTTCAATTCACAAATGATGAATATGAAAATGAACATTCAGTCTTTTCGCCGGACGGAGCAAAAATAGCTTATATATCCAAGAGAGGCGAACAGTGTTACATTTGCATTAAAGAGCTTTCTTCCGGAATATAAAGCTCTGCGTCGGCCAAGTTCCGGCGGGATGTACCTCCGCAGGATAGGCTTTGGCTGATGCTGGAAGTTGGCATTTGAAGATTGTGCTGCGGCCTGTTAGGAGGGCCTCGAAATGATGCGATTATTGGCTTTGCAACAAAGAATTACAGGCTCTAAAAACAATTTGTGGTTAAAATAACCTTCCGCACAATTTATAGGAGATAATCCTGAATGGAAATTTTGCGTATAATGGTTATGTTTGACGCAAAAAGGTCTTGTAGTCTATACCATTTTCTTTTAGAATCTAAGTGGTGGTAGTATAGATATTTAGCAGTACTACTATATGTAAAACTTGGGAAAGGGTGAGTGTGGGTTTGGGTGTTAATTCTTATAAGGGGAGCGATTGTGAAAAAAAAACAGGGTTTTACACTAATTGAACTTTTGGTGGTCATTTCTGTAATAGCTATTTTGTTAGCGATTTTGATGCCCGCATTAAACAAAGCACAAGAATTTGGCAAACGCCTTAGGTGTTTGGCCAATTTGAAGAATCTGGCCACAGCCTGGACTATGTATTCCGATAATAACAACGATAAAATTTGCTCTGGACGATTTGGGAACTCCAACAACAGCGCTCCGGCATGGTGTGGTGGTGCACCAGTTTCTTCGCAATATAGTGCAACGACTCGTCCGGAAGCAGAACAAATAGCTGCAATAAAAAGTGGGGCTTTATTCCCATACGTTAACAATGTTGGTGCTTATAGATGTTCTACCGCCGTGAAAGGTGAGTTTGAATCCTACGCTATTTTTGATGGTATGAATGGTGAGGCAGCAGACCTCTCTGCAACGGACAAAGCTGACAGGAGCCTTGTTTGTGTCATTAAAAACAATATTAAACGTGCTTCAGCGAGACTCGTTTTCGTTGACGAGGGTTATATAACTCCGTCGAGTTTTGCGGTAAGATACAGAAAAGAGTATTGGTGGGATGTACCGTCGATACGGCACGGAAAGGGTTCTACGTTTTCATACGCGGATACTCACGCTGAGTTTTATAAATGGGCAGGACGACAAACGATTGCATTCGGCAAAACTCGTGAAGCCGGCGCCGGCTCCACCGGCAATTGGCAGTTGGGCACAGAATCTATACCTAAAACCTCAGAAGACCAGCGTGATTTGCAGTATGTACAGAAGGGTTGCTATGGCCTGATAGGCTATACACCAACCCCATTATGATTTTGAATCTGCAGGCCATTTTGAAATAACAAACAAGACGGGATTGAATCCTGGACAGAGTTAAGTTATCATAAATGTGTCTAATCCTTTTGATATGTAAAAATCTGTTTTTACTGGATTTTTGATGGCTAACTTTGTTCAGCCCGGCAATGACGGCCAGCCCCGGCCAAAACCGCAACGGCGAGTCAGATACAGCGGGACGCACCCACGCAGCTACGGGCAAAAGTACAAAGAACACAACATCACGGCGTATCCCGAAATCAAGACCCATCTGCGAGCAAAAGGCAAAACCCCAGCAGGCACACATATTCCTGTTTTGACAGAGGAGGTTTTGGCATACCTGAAGCCCCGTCCCGGCCAGGTCGTAGTTGACTGCACGGTCGGTTACGGCGGCCACGCAGAGCAGTTTATCAAACTCATAAGCCCGACAGGCAGGCTGCTCGCTCTGGATGTTGACCAGGCGGAGCTTGAACGCACGCAGCAGAGACTGGGCAAGGCGAATGTCACTTTGAGTTTTCATCACAGCAATTTCGCTGGCATTGCAAATGTGCTGAAGAAGCAAGGACTGGCCGGCTGTGACATTATTTTTGCCGACCTGGGCGTTTCGAGCATGCAAATTGACAGTCCCGGCCGCGGGTTCAGCTACAAGCATAAAGGCCCGCTGGATATGCGTATGGACAGCAGACTCAAACAGACCGGAGCTGATTTGCTCAACAGCCTTTCCGAGCAGGAGCTTTCCAAGGCACTGTGGGAACTGGCCGACGAGCCCGACCATCAGCAGATTGCTCAATTTATTGTCAGCCGGCGTGCGGTCCAGCCGATTACGCAGATTGAGGAGTTGGTTAGTCTGGTTTTTAACGTCAAGGCTCTGACGGCGAAGACCTGGCAGAGGCAGAACAAGGCAGCCGGTTTTGGTACGCTGCATCCTGCGGCAAGGACGTTCCAGGCCTTGCGAATACTGGTAAATGACGAACTCGGCTGCCTGAAGGAGTTGCTGAGGATTGCACCGTACTGTCTTAATCCTGGCGGCAGAATCGGCATCATCAGTTTTCACAGCGGCGAAGACCGCCTTGTCAAGCGGTCGTTCCGCGACAATGTCCGGGCGGGCATATATCAGTCGGCTGCAAAAGAGCCGATTGTGCCGCGAATAAAGGAAATTATGTCCAATCCCCGCAGTGCGTCCGCCAAATTCCGCTGGGCTATCGCCAAATCAAATGCTATGAACGCATAAATGCCCGCCGAGCAATAACCCGCCGGGGATTTCACTTTGCATCTATAGCTGAAGTTCGATATAATCTCGGTAAATATAGGTAAAATAAACGATTGTGAATTTTATTCGCTCTGCTGCATCGCATAACAAGGAATATATAATGAATAAATCATCCGAAGTGAAGAAAGCCGATACAAAAAAACAATCGCTGGCAACCAGGTCTATCCACGCCGGCGAGCCGAGAAGAAAATACGCAGACTCGCTTATGACGCCGATTGTGCAGACCTCCACCTTTACCTTCCAGGACTCCAAGCACATCGAGGATTATACCCACAAGGGCAAGGAGCATTTCGAGTATGGTAGGTACGGCAACCCGACCGCAAAAATCGCCGAACATCGGCTGGCAGACCTCGAAAGCGCCGAAGACTGCGTCGTATTCACTTCAGGAATGAGCGCCATAACAACAACAATCCTGACGCTGGTTCATTCGGGCGACCATATCGTCATAACCGATGACAGCTATAAAAAGACCCTCGAATTCTGCAGGTCGTATCTCAAGCAGTTCGGGGTCTGCTGTACCATCGTGCCGTTCGGCAATTACGAGGCGCTCGAAGGGGCGATACAAAAAAACACGCGTTTTATTTTCTCCGAGTCGCCGACGAATCCGTATCTGAATATTTTCGACCTTGTCAAAATCAAGAAAATCGCAGACAAACACAAAGTCCTGACGCTGATTGACAGCACGTTCGCTACGCCGCTCAACCAGCGACCCATCGAGTTCGGGATGGACCTTGTTCTGCAAAGCTGCACAAAGTACCTGGCAGGTCATAACGATATCTTAGCTGGTGCCGTACTGGGCAGAACGGAGCTGGTATCGAAAATCAGGGATTTGCACAAATCAATGGGCGGGCTGATTGACCCGCACTGCTGCTATCTGCTGCTGCGAGGGCTGAAGACCTTCCCGCTGCGTGTGAAAAAGCAAAATGAGTCCGCTCTGCGAATCGCCGAGTATCTTGAGGCACATCCCCGCATAAAAAGGGTCTATTATCCGTTCCTGAAAAGTCACCCGCATTATAATGTTGCCAAAGAGCAGATGACAGGCGGCGGCGGGGTCGTGACATTCGATATTAAAGGCACAATCAAGGACGCAAAGCGGCTGCTCGACCGGCTGGAACTTTGCTACATCGGGGCGAGCTTTGGCGGCTGCGAGACGCTGATTACGCATCCGGCTCTGGTCAGTTATTACGATTATTCGCGAAAGGAGCGATACGAATTGGGCATTACAGATACGCTTTTCAGATTGGCGGTTGGCATTGAGGACGCCGACGACATTATCACCGACCTTGAACACGGCCTGAAAAAGTAACTTTCGTTCCTAATGCAAATCAAAGGGTAATTCCACAACCTCAACTATCCGGTTATTCGAGACAAGTAAACGGTTGCTGCTTATTCTTCAGGTTTATCTTGCTGTCCTTGACGACTTAGACACGCGACGCACATACATTTTGCATCCACTTTCTGTTTATGAGATAGACCGTGAATGACTCCTTCAAAGGAGTCGAACTTTGGAGCGAGTATGTCAAAATACTTCGCGTCTCCGGCATTATATCGTCGGAATACTGCATAGGCAATGCTATCTGCCATTTGGACTAGACGTGAAGCACGCGAGTCCACAAATAAAGGTGTCTCTGCAAGATTTCGGATTACCCCCCATCGTGTCCCCAAGGTGCGGAAATCTCTTGCCATTTTTTGTAGAGTAGTTTCCTGAGTACTTTCGTCGAGGATTAATATTCCTCGCTGCCGATCACCATCTCCCCTCAAACGGTTAAGGTACATATCAAATCGGCTGCAAAGATCCTCAAAGGCTAACTCGACAGGGTCACGATTTCCAAAGGAAGCCTTGTGAATAGCACATGCAAACGCTCTGGCTGTGTCGTATGAATTTTTAAGGATTCCAAGAACTGCCTTTATAACACCTTGAGCTTCCTCGCGAGTCATTTTCTTCCAAGGTGGTTTTCGACGAGAGAATATCTCAGAGGCATGAAACTCAACACTATGCGGATTCGACGGGTCGATGGTTTCTGCCAGCCTGTCTAACTCCTGAGTGAACCAATGAGCTTGGGCTTCATAGACAGAAAGCCCACCCAAAACAAGGTAATCCTCGTTTGCATTACTTGCGGAACCGGCGTCATCTAAATATAAAAGGTGCATAATAAAAAAACGGCAGCCAGGTGGACAAAGTCCAGCGAACCGCATTGCGGCTCTCCCAACTGCATATATATTATCGGATATTTCCTCTCCCTCGTCAAGGCAAAATTCCTTTTTTTCTTTAATTTTTTACCGGCTTCACAAGTTACTCCGATGGCGATATTGCTATTTGTTATTATACGGTTCTCATGCAATTTTGTTCTTCATAAATATTTGTCAGCAGAAAATTGGTTGGATATAAACTGTCCGGCGGGCTATTGCTACTATTTGATTGAATCGTTATAATACGTCAAAAAGGGAATATAATTTCGGAGTTTTGGAGTGCAGAGGTTTGGATTTCATTGCACTCTTGGCTGGCTTATATTGGAGTTTTTTGGGTTCGGACATGGCCTGAAAAAATAACTTTTTTGAATGGAGAAAAAATGGCACAAGCAACGGAACAATTAACAGCAAAAAATGTCAGCAGCAATAAAGAAGCGGAATGCTGCCCGCCGTTTGACCCGGCACTCTGGGATAACAAATTTTTTGAATGGAATAACAAAAAGTTCATCAAGGACAAAGTTTTCACTTTGTTTTATATGCCGCTCAATTTCGGTTCGGCAATGGTGCGGCTGAATAAGAAAGTCGAAGCAGCAGGGGCTAAAATACCCGACTGGCTTTGTCTGTCGGACCATACCTCAAAATGGAATATGGATTTATACCTGGCGGTGGATAAAGAGATACCTAACGCCGAAAATACAACCCTGAGTGGAAAGTTTTTCAGCAAGGTATATGAAGGCAACTTTAAAGAGACGGGCAAATGGTGCAAAGATTTTGACAGCTACGTAAAAAGCAAAAATATGCAAATGCAAAAAATGTATATGTGGTACACCACCTGCCCCAAGTGCGCTAAAAAATACGGCAAGAATTATGTGGTAATCGTTGCCCAGATAGCATAAAAAAGCCGGGGTTGAATCCTCCCAGCTTTTTAATTTTTTAAGAAAGTAAATTGTCTGCTATTCTACTTCACGAGAAATGCCATATGGCCCGTGAACAACGCAGGAAGTTTTGCCGCCGATTTGTCGGAACTGAACAATCATTTTTTCTTCATATTTTGTACCGTTTCTTCGTTTGATTACTACCGGCGCGGCTGCAATAGGCCCGAGTTTTGTTTGCCCTGTTTTGAAGATTTTTCCTATAGACACAACCTCGACTATCTGGTCATCTTGTCCCTTCCTGAAAATAACGGAATCAATTAATTCTTCACTCCAGTTTTTCGCAAGAGGACAGAGCTTTTTTAATGACTTGGAATCACCTTCGATGACTGCTTTGAATGTGTTGTGGAGTATCTGTTCACAGGCCTGCTGTTGTGTCAATCCTTCGGTTGAAATCCCATCATCGGAATTGCCAAGCAGACCGATATTTTCCTGAGGTATCGTTAAAGGTTTTTCCACATAAAGCGGATTTCCTGGGATTTTAACATCAAAAACCTCATCATCCAGTTCTTTGTAATAAGTAATCTTCGGCGCATAATATGCAGGCGGGCCAGACCTATCCATATTCTGCCACTGCTTAAGCGAGACAGGCATTTTTGTTTCGACATCAAATTCAATTGCAAAAGACTGAACACCGTGAACATCATTGATGCTGCCGACAAGGGTAGCATACTGCCGGTCAGTTACAGAATCTTTACTATATATTATTTTAGAGCCTGCAGTTTTGCTTAACCTTTCTATCAATAATGGACCTAACCAGGGTGAAAACCCCTGTGTCACAGCAGGCTCAAAGGAAACCGTGTTCTTAGCCGATTCGTAATAATATGTTGAACCGTCCTTGACCCATACTATCGCACCATTGTTTAACCTGGCGACCATGTCTGTCGATTGAGTGCCAAAGTCATTAGAACGCATCCAAATTTCTGATGTACTATCAGCCGATATCGCAATAAGGTAGATAGCTTTGAAGTCTTTGAGTGCTTCGATAGATTGTTCTATGGCCCAAACAGGGGCGGTTGTTCTATCGAAGATGGTTAAAGTTAAAACGGCTGCCAAAACTATCACCGCTACGGCTGCAGCATATTTTAAGATTCGGTTGCTGAATTTCCATTTTGAAATAGGTTTGTGTTGGGTTCGCTTTGATAAATTGGTAATAAGTTTCTTTTCAAGCTCATCGCGATGTGCTTGGTTTGGCTTATCATCGAATTTGACATCATTAAGAAATTTTTCAAAATCTTGCGGTTTCATATTTTTCTATCTCCCGTTTTAGAGCTTGTTTCTTCGATATTCATTTTTTTTCGCAGCTTGGCCAGCGCCCTCGATAATTTGCTGCGCACCGTGCCGGGTCTGCTGCCGGTCAATCCGGCAATTTCTTCCAATTTCATTTTTTCAAAGAAATGCAGCGTGATGATAGTTTGTTCTTTTGGTTTTAGAGAGAACATAGCTTTTTTCAATAGAGCTATTGTTTCAGCCGAAGCCTCATCGCCGATGTTCTGCCTGCCGGAATATTGAGCAATATGTTTCAGTTGCCCGTTATGCCGAACCGCTGTCCGCAGATGGTTGTGAACGGCGTTTGTTGCAATGGTATATAGCCAGTTACGAAGCTGCCGGTCATCGCCGTTAAAACGCTCGAAGTTTTCCGCTGCCTTGAGAAAAACCTCTGAAGTAACGTCTTCTGCGGCGTGTCTGTCGAACAGTCTATGCACACAATATCGAAACACTGCGTCATAATTGCTTCGATATAGTCTTATAAAATACTCGTTATCAATGTTATTTCGTATATTCAACTGATTGTTACTTCCGGCTTAATTAAGCTTTGCTCATTTTGCTGCTTTAACTATCATCACTATTATAAATGCGCAAGAATTCAAAACGCTGCAAAAAATCTCAAAAAGTTGATGTATAAGAAATTATCAATGTATTAACTCAATGTTCTTTTGTCTTTTTATAGTTAATCTGAACAAATTGAGCTTTTTGGGTAAGCGCTTTTATGTAACTGAGTTAGACTCTTCATTTTATATTTACAGAATATTCCATATTTGCTCTTCACTGTCTAAGCAATGATGTAATTTAGCCTGTATTTGCGATACTGTCTGGTATTACATTGTTTAGGCAAGGAATTATTACCCCGTTTGACTTTTAATTTATGATTAAATAATCTAACAGGGAAATTGTGTGTTTTGTAGTTGCCTATGTTGTTGATTTTGCCTTTATTATCATATTAAAAACCCGCTGTTTGAAATATTCCCCATTTGTCATAATATCTTTATTTTACGATATTAACGTTTCCAGTATAATTGTTTTTGGCTGAATATAAATTTCAAAAACAAAATATTTGTGCGGTTCACTTCAAAAAAATTCCCACTATCACCGACAACGTCCTATAAAATAACCATTCGTGATGTTCCTGTGTGATTATTTTGATTAGTGGTTTCACACAGGCAGTATATTGGTGAGCTTATGGTGTGATGAGACAGGATGGTTTGGTGGCGAGCCTTTCTGTATAAAAAATGGAGCAATGAAAGTGTTAAGGAGAACGACCATGAAAAAGTTAAGTTTTGTATTGTCTATTATTTTGTTGTTCGTCTGTTACCAATGTCCCGACTCTTACGGTACCACGCACGATGGCGATGGTTCATCAGTAGTTAGTTCAACCAATACTGTCACATCTTTGAATGACCAGATTATGCAGGGGCAAGGCTGGGCCTACGGCCAGGGAGGCCAAGGAGGTAATGCTTACTCCGAAGGAGGTGATTCCTACTCTGAAGGCGGCGAATCTTATTCCGGGGCAGCAGCAGTAACCGGCGATGCTACCTCTTCATCTTCAGCTACGAGCGGCAGTTCTTATTCTGCCACTGTATTTAGTCCCACCTCGGTAACCAACTACAAGGGTCGCACATCGCCTATTTCCACCAACTTGCCTTATTTACCTTCATGGAATCATGGCGGGTGGGGCATTTTGCAGACATATTTTCCAAACGGCCCAAGCGGCAATCAGGCTTATGAAAGGGTATTTTATCCCGATAATCAGGAAGATATGAAAGAGCTGAAGGGCATTATCAATTCGATTCCTTATGATGGGCCTCTCGATTTAATCGGCGGGGCTATAAATGGGATTTTAACTGTTCTTGGCGGGCCGGATAACTTCCATCACGGCAGGGGATTTGAAATATCCAACTCAATTGAGCGGAAGCGCCGCCCTGAAGGCAAGCCGCTTCTGGTATTTATAGATTCCAATATCAGCAGGGATGCACTTAGGGAATCAGGCTATATATATGTCGGCAGGGTTTCACTTGAAGCAAAATCGGAACGCAACTGGGACCAGGTTTATAGAGCTGCTATCGCAGAGACCATTCCCTGGGATGTCGATATGATAATTATTTCCGGCGGTATGAAAGGTATTACGGTCGGCTCCATCACTGCGTTTCCATCTGCTGCCGGTGCTTATGCCCAGACCAATTATTCCATATCAATGTTTGGCGGGGTCTCGAGCGGCATAACAGAAGGCAAAGGCGAGGCACAAGTCAGCGCCGAGTGTTACAGGTATCAGCCCTGGGCCATTCAAAAGAGAGCTATCCCTCAGGCGTTTTATGACAAAATTCATATAAAACCTGTAGCCAAGCAGACAACTGCTCCTGAAAGCTCCGCAGCCAGAACGGAAGCATCCAGGCAGGCAGCAAAGCCGCAAACTTCACCGACTTCCGGCGACAATGAGGCAGAGAAAGTCAAGCAGCGAGCCGGAATAGCTGTCAGCAGGGAACTTTACGAGATGGCGGGTTTCGGCTCACAGCAGGTGGACAATGTAGTTATCAGATAAACGACAGGAAACGTAA
Organism: uncultured Pirellulales bacterium; assembly: GCA_964651605.1. Lineage (GTDB taxonomy): Bacteria > Planctomycetota > Phycisphaerae > Sedimentisphaerales > Anaerobacaceae > JAFGPS01. The sequence goes on from CAZYWY010000009.1 coordinate 11,422, forward strand.
GTTTCTGCTAAAAATAGACTATGGTGATTTTAGGAAGAGGAGAAAGGAGGTAGTGAATCAGAACAAAACGATGGGGGTGAAAAAATGTGTGTTGATTGCCGGTGAGTTGCCGGCAGTCACTGAAGATTTAGTTGAAAAATGGAATGAATGATTAAAAAGGAGTTTTACAATGTTAAAGAAAATTGCATTATTTACGATGGCCATTTTGATGGTTACTTCTATTGCCTCGGCAACGGACCCGACCTCAACGCTTGCGGGGTCCATTTTACAGACACAGGCATTTACAGTTACCGGTATCGGCACAGGCGCCGGCATGGCCACTGTCCTGAATCTGGTACACGGTGACGCAATGGCCAGCTCTATTCAATGCCTGACAATTGACAACGTTCAAAGCGCTCCGGGCAGTGTAATGCCGTGCCTGAGCAGCTGCTTCTTCAATATTTGCGGAGCAACTGCTTTTGAAGCACAGGATGCAGAACTGAATCAAACAGCCGTTGCAGATGGCTCTTGTGGAATTATTTCCATCAGCGCATATCTGGATGCCGCAGGTGCACAAACTCAGGGTATCGGCAATGCTACCGATGTGAAGTATCAGGCTCAGTCACTCGGCGTGGCGGCTGACCAGGTTCTTTTAAGGTCATCCGGCAGCGGCGGCGGAGTAGCAACAAATATTGCCGATGTTGATCAAGTTCAGGCGGGTGCAAATGCTGCCGGCAGCGTTATGGAGGCATCTTCGATTGAGGCATTCCAGGTAGGTGTTACCGGTGGTCAAGCCAATTCAACTGTTACGATGGCAAACACAATGACTGCTGCAACAACACAGGCACAGCAGGTTTTTTGATGGATTGAGGCAACCGCTTGACTAAAGCGGAATGGCGTAGGGGGCCCTCAAGTTTTACAGCCTTGTTTAACCAGAGGGCAATCTTCGGGGCTCCCTGTCTTTTTAACTTTGTTGTTCCGCAGTGAGCCGGGTGCAGCTTAACAAAATAAAACCTATATAAAAGGAGTTAATAAAATGTATAAAGGATTTGCACTATCAATAGCGCTTCTCCTTCTGTTGACTACCGCTGTTCTTGCAGATATTGACCAGGCACAAATCTTCTCCGTCGGCTCAACCAGTGTAGGCGTGCTTACCGGAACCTCTGCCGGGGCAGTTGCGAGTTTCAGTGCAACGCCGGTAGTTGGTTTTCAAATGGCTACCGACGGTGACGATAATACGAAGTACATTCAGTTATCAAATTCGTCATTGGTTCAGGCTGCAGGTACTGTTGGTGTGTATGGTGATTACGGTTATGTGCAGAATGCCGTTGTCTCCAGCACACAAACTCAATCATCGCTTTTGGATTACCTGAGCCTCGGCGTGCAAAGCCAGAGCGTCGGGGCGGCTTTTTCACAAAGTACAATTTCCAATGGTATCTTTGGTTCAACAGTTGCATCGCAAAACTTCATAGGCACAGGCGGTCAGCTTGTTTCTACGCCTTATGGAGTCAGTGCCAATTTCGTTGCTATTGGAGTCGATGCCGCAGCGGGAGTACTGGTCAACAGAAGTATATCGATTACCCGTCTGGGGATATGAGATACAGAATCGTATTTGGGTAGCATCAGGTAGATATTTTTTACCCTTAAGAAGCACTAATGCCTATGAAAAATTCGGACATAACGGTCACCAATTCAGGGAAGACGGTTTTTGAGTTTCACGGAAG
>CAZYWY010000010.1:0-12901 GCA_964651605.1 uncultured Pirellulales bacterium
AAATACAATATGACAGACATCTCGGCTGCTCTGGGGAGCAGCCAGCTTGCCCGCGTGGAAGAATTCAACAGGCGAAGAACCGCCCTGGCTATGCAATATCGTGAGCGTCTTGCGGATGTTGAAGAAATCCTGCCTTTGGCTGAGCCTGCGTATCCGTTCAAACATTCGTGGCATTTATTTATTGTGCGACTTGATACGGACAAAGCCGGAATCAGCAGGGACGATTTTATGCAGGAGCTGAAAAACAGGAACATCGGGACAGGCCTGCACTTCCGGGCGGTGCATCTGCAGAAATATTACCGAGATGTGATGGGTATCCGCCGCGGCCTTCTGCCGGAAACCGAGTGGAATTCGGACCGGATTTGCTCGCTGCCGCTTTTCCCGGATATGACAGACAATGATGTAGATAGTGTAGTCGAAACGAGCAAGGAGGTCTTAAGCAGATGAGCCGGACAGATTTAATTTCAGTCGTTATCCCGGTATTTAATGAACAGCAAAACCTCAGGGAGCTTATAGACCGATGCACCCGCACCTGCAGCGGCCTGGCAAGGCCGTATGAAATTATACTCGTGGACGACGGCAGCAGAGACACATCCGCCGATATAATTACAAAAGCCGCCGAACAAAACGACGGCAATATCGTCGGCGTGCTGCTGAACAGAAATTATGGACAGCATTCAGCGGTAATTGCGGGCTTTGCCGAGGCCAGAGGCGACATTATTGTAACTCTCGATGCCGACCTGCAGAACCCGCCTGAGGAAATTCCAAAACTGGTCGCAAAAATAGAAGAAGGATTCGATGTGGTGGGAAGCATCAGATTGTCCCGTGCTGACAGCTTCTTCCGCAAAATCGCCTCCCGCATTGTCAACAGGGTGGCACAGAAGGCAACCGGCGTGAAGATGCACGATTACGGCTGTATGCTGCGTGCCTACCGCAGGAACATCGTCGATGCGATGCTCGCCTGCGATGAGAGAAGCACCTTTATTCCCGTGCTGGCCAACAGCTTTGCCCGGCACGCAACCGAAATTGAAGTGCAGCACAGCAAACGCACCGAAGGCCAGTCCAAATACAGCCTGTGGAAGCTCATCAACCTGCAATTCGACCTGCTGACCAGTATGACAACATTCCCGCTGAGACTGCTGAGCGTCATCGGGACTTTTATCTCCATACTCGGAATCGGATTCGGATTGTTTCTGCTGGTAATGAGAGTGATATTCGGCGATGTCTGGGCTGCACAGGGGATTTTCACCCTCTTTGCGATTCTCTTTATCTTCGTAGGCGCACAATTTATCGGAATGGGACTGCTCGGCGAATATCTCGGCCGAATTTATTATGATGTCCGAAGGCGCCCCCGCTACTTCGTGCAGCAGGTGGTCGGCAGAAATATCAAAGATGAAAATATTTATACAAATTACTCTGTCAAGGCAAACGTATGAACACCATTGTTTTAGCGTATCATAATATCGGATGCAGAGGCATAGAAGCTCTGCTCCGCAACGATTTTAAAATTAGCGCGGTCTTTACTCACAAGGACGATGCGAAAGAAAATATCTGGTTCGACTCGGTGGCGCAGCTTGCCGCAGCGAAAAATATCCCGGTCTTTGCACCGGATGATATAAATCACCCGCTCTGGGTTCAGAGAATCAAAAAGATGAATCCCGATGTGATTTTTTCGTTCTATTACCGCAAGCTCATCAGGCAGCCCATTCTGGATATTCCGCAATATGGCTGTCTGAATCTGCACGGCTCGCTGCTGCCAAAATATCGCGGACGCTGCCCAGTCAACTGGGTACTGGTCAATGGAGAGAAAGAAACGGGCGTTACTCTGCATTATATGACTGCCAGACCCGATGATGGTGACATCGTAGGTCAGAAGAAAGTCACAATCGCCGATGATGATACGGCAAGAACTCTGAACGACAAACTCGCCGAGGGAGCGTCTGAAATTCTCGATGAATTACTTCCACTTATAAAAACAGGGGCTGCTCCGCGAAAACCGCAGGACAATTCGCAGGCCAGTTATTTCGGCGGACGCCGGCCAAAAGACGGCGAAATCGACTGGTCCATGCCGGCCAGGGACATCCGCAATCTGGTCCGTGCCGTGACATCACCTTATCCGGGGGCATTCAGCTTCATCGGCGACAGGCAGTGTCTGTTCTGGTCGGTCTCGCAGGTGCCGGCAAAAGATACTAACGCCGCACCGGGAACTGTTATTTCTACCGACCCGTTGGTTATCGCCTGCGGTGAGGGTGCAATCCGAATAGATTTCGGCCAATCGTCCGACAGCGTATTTGTAGCTGGGACGCAGCTTGCCAAAGAGATGAATCTTACCGAAGAAATGAAATTTGGCCCGCACGCAAGCAGCCGAATCAGGGCAATGAAGAAAAAGAGTGTCCTGATTCTCGGAGTTAACGGCTTTATAGGCAATGCCCTGAGCGAAAGGCTGCTCGAAAGCGGCAAGTATGATGTGCACGGAATGGACCTGCGTTCAAATTACATCCAGCATCTTATCGGCCGGCCGAACTTCCACTTCGAGGAAGGTGACATTTCCATTCACGGCGAATGGCTCGAATACCATATCAAAAAATGCGACATCGTCCTGCCGCTGGTTGCTATCGCCACGCCGATAGAATACACACGCAATCCGTTGCGGGTCTTCGAGCTGGACTTCGAGGAAAACCTGCGAGTCGTCCGCTACTGCGTCAAATACAAAAAGCGGATTCTGTTCCCATCCACATCGGAAGTCTATGGAATGTGCGATGAGAAAGAATTCGACGAAGACAACTCCAGACTGATTCTGGGGCCAATCAGGATGCAGCGATGGATTTATTCCTGCTGCAAGCAGCTTTTAGACAGGGTCATCTGGGCTTACGGACAGACCGAAGGCCTGCGGTTCACGCTGTTCCGTCCGTTCAACTGGATAGGGCCGAAGCTCGACAGCCTGAACTCCGCCCGCATCGGCAGCAGCCGGGCAATAACACAGTTGATTCTCAATTTGGTTGAAGGGACACCAATTCTTTTGATAGACGGCGGCCAGCAGAAACGCTGCTTTACCGATGTCAGGGACGGCGTGGAGGCTCTGTTCAGAATCGTCGAGGACAAGAACGGCGACTGCAACGGACGCATCTTCAACATCGGCAATCCCATCAATGAAATAAGCATTCGCGGGCTGAGCGAAATGGTACTTGACAAATTTGAAAAGCATCAGCTGCGTTCGAAGTTCCCGCCTTTCGCAGGATTCCGCGAAATAGAAAGCGGCTCTTACTACGGCAGCGGCTATCAGGACGTTCAGCATCGCAAACCCAGCATCAAAAACGCCCAGAAATATCTCGGCTGGACCCCAACAATAGAGATGGAAAAATCCGTCGAGCAGACACTCGACTTCTTCCTGAAAGAGGCAGTTATGGAAATGGAGGCCGGCACCGAAGCTCCGCTCGATGAAAAGAGTAGAACCGAAGACATCTCTGCGATGCAAAAGCCCGTGCCGATAATTTCTGTCTCCGGGCCGGAGCATAAAAAACCAAAACAATCGAGGGTTAAATGAAAGCCGGTCTGCGTGTTGATGTCGATACCTTCAGAGGAACCCGGCTGGGCGTGCCGAATCTGTGCAGACTGCTACAAAAATATTCTATAAAAGCATCGTTCTTTTTCTCGGTAGGGCCCGACAATATGGGCCGGCATTTATGGAGGCTGCTTCGCCCTGCCTTTCTGGTGAAAATGCTGCGGACAAAAGCCGCCAGTCTCTACGGCTGGGACATTTTGCTGAAAGGGACATTCTGGCCCGGACCGGTAATCGGTAAAAAACTTGCGGCAGTTATACGAGAAACCGCCGATGCAGGACACGAAGTGGGACTGCACGCCTGGGACCACCACGCCTGGCAGGTACACATTGACAATATGGACGGAAAGGCTATATATGAATCCATAAATAAAGGTGTAACTGTGCTTGGGCAAATTCTCGGCAGAGATGTTGACTGTTCGGCTGTGCCGGGCTGGAAATGCAACGACCTGGTCCTGAAGGAAAAGAGCAAATTCCATTTTCGCTATAACAGCGATTGCCGGGGCGACAGTATTTTTATGCCGCTCATCGACGGAAAACCGACACCGCCTGTCCAGATTCCGGTGACGCTGCCCACTTATGATGAGCTCGTCGGTCGCAACGGAGTCACCAATGACAATTACAATGATACGCTTTTATCTGCGATGAGCAGTAATAAGCTGAACGTGCTGACCATACACGCCGAGGTGGAGGGAATCTTATGTGAGAAATTATTCGATAAATTTTTGAGCAAGGCACGAGCGAAAGATATTTCTTTTGTCCGGCTGGGGGATTTACTGGCTGTTCATCCGCCGGCCAAACAATCGGGGATAATTGCCAAAGAAATACCCGGCAGGGAAGGCTGGGTCGGCTGCCAAAGCAGCAATTGTTAGGGATTGTACCGTTGGAAAATACACTCTGCCCTAAGCTGTTGATTGTCTTTGCTATTTGCCTGGCGACAAAAGCCTGCTTCGCAGCCGATGATGCCAATAATTCCTCCATCGGCATAAGGCAGGCGACGGGCGGTTCGTTTCTCGATTCTCTGAAGACTTATGACGACTGGCCTCGCCAAAAGAAGGCAACCGCAATCAACATTGTCGCCGCCGGTACCGTACTGGCAGTCGGGACGGCATCGTGGGGCTACGGCACAGCTTCCTTTCACTTCGAGGATGAGGGCTGGTTCGACCCCGACACCCCCTACGGCGGAGCCGACAAACTCGGACATTTTTACAGCGGATATGTGCTTACAGATATTTACGCCGGCATCTACAAAAAAATCGGTTACTCCGAGGAGCAATCAGCTAACTGGGGGGCATTAAGCAGTTGGTCGCAGATGACCCTGATTGAAATCCTCGACGGCTTCAGCGAAGAATACGGCTCCTGCTGGCAGGATGAAATGATGAACACCGCAGGGATGGCTGTGGCCTATTTGCGTCATTGTTACCCTTCGCTGAAGGATAAATTCGACTATCGACTGGAGTGGAACCCTTCGCCTGCTTATCGGCACGGAGCGAGGGTTACACCTTTTACCGACTATTCAGGTCATAAATATCTAATCGCCCTGAAACCGGATGGCTTTCTCAAAACCGATGAGCCGCTGCTGAAGATGGTTGAATTACAGTTCGGCTATTACTGCCGGGGCTATGACGAGGAAAAATATTTCAAAGGCAATAACCGCTACTGCTATTATGGAATAGGATTAAACATTACGGAACTGCTGAAGCAGCTTACCGGCTGGAACGCCGGCGGCATCTTCGATTATGTCCAGGTGCCTTTCACTTATGTAGCATCTTCTACGCGATTGGACTGATTTGAACAAAAAAGTTACAATAATTATTTTGCTGCTGTTTCTGGCAATCTACATAGTGCCTCTGAATGTCAGACCTCTGGTGATGCCCGATGAGACCCGCTACGCAGAGATGGGCAGGGAAATGGTACAATCAGGCGACTGGATTGTCCCCCGGCTGAACGGCCTGCGATATTTTGAAAAGCCCCCTCTGGGGCACTGGCTCAACGCACTGAGTATAAAACTGCTGGGCGAAAACGCATTCGCTGTGCGGCTGCCCGGCGCATTGTCGGCGGCTTTATCGGCTTTGATGCTGGCAATGCTGATTCGCCGCTTTACAGGCGAGACATCAGCAGCTTTGCTGGCGGCTTCAGTATTTCTGACGTGTCTTGAAATTTTCGCCATAGGGACATTCTGCGTCTTGGACAGTATATTCTCATTGTTCCTAACCGCATCTATAGCATCTTTTTTCTGTGCCTTTATGGAGAGTCGCCCATCGAAAAAAGCTGTCTTTCTCACCGCTGCGGGTATATCAGCCGGGCTGGCTTTTTTGACCAAGGGATTCCTGGCTTTTATAATACCGGCGAGCGTAATCGTCCCTTTTACAATCTGGCAGCGAAGGTTCGGGCAACTGCTCCGTATGTTCTGGCTGCCGCTCCTTGTTGCTGTCCTGACGGCACTGCCCTGGAGCATAATGATTCACCTGAAGGAGCCTGACTTCTGGCGATATTTTTTCTGGGTCGAACACATCGACCGATTCCTCAAACCCGGCGGCGGACAGCACCCAAAACCCTTCTGGTTTTTCATACCCGTGATTCTGGTCGGCACACTGCCCTGGACAGAGCATATCGTAGCAGCAATATATAAAATCAGAGATAACTGCCTGAAAGACCCCCTTGTGCGATTTGCCATTTGCTGGTTTATTTTTCCTTTTTTGTTTTTCTCCGCCAGCAGCGGCAAACTGGTAACTTACATACTGCCCTGCTTTGGGCCTTTAATAGTGCTTTTTATTGCCGGTCTGCGTCTGGATTTGAAAACCCAGGCAACCGAAAGACTGAATCGCTCTATTAAAGGCGGTGTGGTTTTAATTATAGCCCTGGCAACCGGCCTGTTGGTAACCCAGATACTCATTCCGCATACAAAAATCTATCAGCCGAACGAAATCTGGAAACCGCTGCTGGCCATACTCGCACTTGCGGCGTATGCACTTGTGCTGGTTTGGGCAGGCCGGGCAGCAGATTATACGAGAAAATTTTTCATACTTGCTTTGGGGCCGCTTGCTCTTATGCTAATCAGCCCGTTTGTCACACCGGACCAACTGCTCGACCAGAAGGCCCCGGTCAAATTCATCGAGCAGAACAAAGACAAAATCAGCACGCAAACTATTCTGATTTCCGACAACTACCTGACTCCTGCCGTCTGCTGGAGCTATAAGCGCACTGACGTATCTATTCTCGACAGAACCGGGGAATTTACTTACGGCCTGTCTTACGATGAGTCATCTAAAAAACCCCCGCTTCTGTCTTTCGACAGAAAGACGCGGGGGCTCGAAATCAGCCAGCTCACAAAGCTGCTGGCCGAATACACCGGCACAGAGAATGTGGTTCTGATTACTACAGCTAAAAGATATATTGAATACTGTCAACAGCTTCCAAAGCCTGCTTACGAGACTTCCGAAGGCGGATTTGTATTTATTGAGTTTGCAGGCAAAAAATAATCAAGACCCAAGACCACAGACAAAAGACTCAAGACTAATGTTTTTTGTCCTACATCGAAGTTATTTTCGCAGCGTTGTTCTTTTAAGATATGACACGAACCTGGCCAATCGCCTGATTCCCAGCCGGGACAGAACATCGCTGATTTTTTCCAGATGCCGTACTAATTTAATCCTTCGCCGGATTGATTTGATTAGCGGTTCGTCGCCGGCCAGCGATTGTGCCTTTGTAATTTTCTCATCGGCCTGCTCGATTTTATCTGTAGCAAGTTCAAGACAGGCCAGGTTCCGCAAAGCTGCTATATGGTCGTCTTTCAGCTCCAGGCAGTGCTCGAAAAGTTCCGCCGCCTCCCGCAGTTCGCCTCTTTCGACGCTTGTCTGAGCCAGGAAATAATAAGCCTCTGCGTTTGTGTGGTCTATTTCAACAGCCCGCAGCAGGCAGTGCGTCGCACAGCCGATGTCACCAACCGACAGGAACATCGAACCCATCGAGACAAGTGTCTCTGCATCCTCCAAAGCCAGCTTCAACTCCGAAACCAGAAAAGTCCTTGCGTCGGTCTTTTTGTCCTGCGACAGTGCGAGCTGTGCGAGCCTGTAACGCGGGCCTGCGAGCATATCATCAAGCTCGATTGCCTTATGGAAATGCTGCGATGCCTTTTGAAAATCGCCGCTGTCAAAGGCAATCTCACCCAGATAAAAATACGCCGGTGCAAAATCGCCGTCAAATTCGAGTATCCTGTTGAATTTTTCCCTGGCTGACTCGATGTCACCAATATGCAGCAGGAACAGCCCGTAGTCGAAAATCACCTCGATGTCACTTGGGTTGTTTCGGATTTCCGTCAGAAAATACTGCCTGGCGTCATCGTTCTGCCCCAGCGACCAGTAGGCCTGGGCAATCCTGTAGTTGATTTGCGGATGAGTATGCTCGATTTGCACGGTCTTCTGCCAGCAGCTTATGGCCTTGCGGAACTGGCCCCGTGCATAAAGACTGTTGCCAATATTATAATAGCACAAGGCACAGGAAGGCTTGATTTGCTGGGCAAGATAGAACATCTGCTCAGCCTGCTCGTGCAGACCCATCTCGGTATATGTAATTATGCGATTGCAATAGCAAGGCTCGAACTGCGGGTCGAGCTGTTCGATTTGTTCGAACGTGCTGATTGCCAGGTCATACTGCCCCGTGCGGGTATAATCCACCGCCAGCGAATTCAGAATTTCCAGGTCGCAGGGATTATACTCCAGGGCTGTCTCATACTCTGCGATTGCCTCCTCGAATCGCTCGATGCCATCGAGAGTCAGGGCCCTGTTGAAGTGCAGCGAGCCGCTCGAGGGGTTGATTTCGATAGCACCATCCAGAGCAGCCAGTGCCTGCTTCATCTTGCCGTTCTCGTACAGCTCGTAGGCCTTTCTGGCTTTTCGTTCAGCCTTGTCGTAAAAATCCAGCTCATTATCACCGTCAAAAATCATACCCCAGTTATCGCCCATATCGCAGCACCACCTTAGCGGTTTCTTTTGTATAGTCGAGTTTTTGGCCGGAATGAAAAATTATACTGGCAATTTGAAATATAACTTCTTATAATAGCTGTGCTTAGCCCGACCGGACGGCTTATACAGTGTTGAGCTGTTAAACCGCAAAATTGTTTTTCTGGTAAGAGTCGCCACTTAGTCTTATAATGTCGGGATAAAAAAAACGCTTGCACCTGGAGAATAAAGGTATGATTAAGCAAATAAAAGGAAAATTATCCGCCGGCAAAGGCAACTACGCAATCGTAGTCAGCAGATTCAACGAGTTCGTAACATCCAAGCTGCTGGACGGGGCAATCGATACCCTGCAGCGGCACGGCGCATCCGATGAGCAAATCTCGGTCGTCTGGGTGCCGGGCGCCTGCGAAATCGTCCAGGTCGCACGCAAACTCGCAAGCTCCAACAAGTACGCCGCAGTGTTGTGCCTCGGTGCGGTGATTCGCGGGCAAACCTCGCATTATGAGGCGGTCTTTCAGCAGGTCGTCCGCGGCATCGGGCAAATCAACTACGACTGCGACAGGCCTGCGGTTTTCGGCGTGCTGACCTGCGATACCTTCGAGCAGGCCGTCGAGCGGGCAGGGACAAAAATGGGCAATGCAGGGGCAGATGCGGCAAGAACCGCTATGGAAATGGTCGATGTCCTCGAACAGATAAAATAAAGGCACAAAAAATAAAATGCAAAAATCAAAGTGCAAAATGCAAAATTGATGAAGTCGTCCCTAAGGGACTCCGCAATTTTGATTTTTAATTTTTGATTTTACCTGGACATAGGGACAAAGTAAAAAACCGAAAGCCCTGCCATTTATTGGCGGGGTTAGATAGGCTTGGGCGGTGTGTAATGGATAAACGGACAAGGGCCAGAGAGCTGACCCTGCAGGCCTTATATCAGCTTGATGTGCGAGGTGATGAGGCATTCGAGACGCTCGATGACTTTTTTATGGAAGAGTCGGCTGATAACATTACCCGGCAGCTCGCCGACGAATGGACAAAAGGCGCCTGGAAAAACATCCAGCAGTGCGATGCCCTTATAACCGCCTCAACGCTGAAGTGGGACTTTGCCAGGCTCGCCTGCGTTGACAGAAGCATCCTTAGACTGTCGGTATATCAGCTTAAATTTTGTCCTGATATCCCGCCGAAAGTCGTGATAAATGAAGCTATCGAGCTGGCAAAAAAATTCGGCTCGGACAAATCGCCGGTATTCGTCAACGGCGTTCTTGACGCTGTAATGAGAAAAAATGTCACTGCCTGAGTGATGATGTATTTTCAATTATGCGAAAATTTGCAGTATTAAATCAGAAGGGCGGCGTGGGCAAGACCACAACAGTGGTCAACACTGCCGCTGCCATTGCCGCCGAAGGAGCCCGGGTGGTCGTGATTGACCTCGACCCGCAGGCACATCTGACGATACATCTGGGCATCGAGCCGCAAAAAATCGAGGCAGGCTCTTACGGTGTTCTGACCGGCTCAGCCAAGTTCGAGGCCGAAGTTATGATGGTGCGTCCCAACCTCTGGCTGCTGCCGGCAAATATAGACCTGGTCGGTGCAGAAACTGAACTGGTCGGCGTGGTTGGCCGAGAAACCATCCTGCGGGAAGCAATGCAGAGCAGCGAGGAATTATTCGATTACTGCTTCATCGACTGTGCGCCGTCACTTGGCCTTTTGACGCTCAACGCACTGGCTGCGGTCGATGAGGTGCTGATTCCGCTTCAGCCGCACTTTCTGGCCCTGCAGGGCTTCGGAAAACTGCTGCAGACCGTCGAGCTGGTCAACCGCAGAATCAATCCCTCGCTGAAGGTCGGCGGAATCCTGCTGTGTATGTATGACAGCCGGGCCTCGCTGGCCAACGAGGTCAGAGCAGACATCGAGCAGTTCCTGCAAAACGCACAAGGCACCAAAAGCGCCTGGGCGCAGGCCTGCGTCCTGCCGGTCTATATCCGCAGAAATATCCGGCTGGCCGAGGCACCGAGCTACGGCAGGACAATTTTCGAGTATGACCCGGCCTGCAACGGGGCCGCCGACTATAAGAAGGTCGCCGATTTTATCACCGGCAGATACACCGACCCTTTGCAAACCACCCCTGCCGATGAAAAACCGCCGATTGAAATTGTAGAGTTCAACAGTCCAAAACTCAACAATGAAACACCTCTCCCCGCCGAGAATAATGAGAATGAGCAGATTCTCAAATAAGCTGCTTGGGCTGCTGCAGTAGCTCCTTTATTCGCATCAGGAATTTCGCTGCGTAAGGCTCAGCAACCAGCCTCGCATCAACCGCCAATGACAACGAAAGCTCCTTGCGGATTTCGATTTTGCCGTCCATCGGCACAGCAGTATTGATGATATTGCCCACCGACAAAATCGCCGTCGCCGCCGGCGGGACAATCCCCAGAAACAAATCAATCCCATAGATGCCAAGATTGCTCAGGCTGACATTCTGCCCCTCGATGTCCTCCAGCGTCAGCTTGTTGTCCCGTGCCTTGTCGGTCAGCAACTGCTCCAGCCTGGCAAGCTCCGCCAGAGGCAGGCCTGCTGCGTCCTTTATCACAGGCACAACCAGCCCCTGCGGTGCGTTGACCGCAAAGCCCACATTGACCTGCGAGTCGATTCGCACCAGCCCATCGCAAAGCTCACCTGCGAGCAGCGGAAAATCCCGCACCGCCAGAGCAAGACTGCGGATATAGAAGGTGTTGGTGGTGATTTTTACGCCCAGATGCTTTCGCAGGTTTTGGCGTTCGGCCAGCAAATCGGTCATATCAGCCCGGCACTGCAGATAAAAACAGGGCTTGTTGCTCTTGGAAAACAACATTCGCTGTGCTATTAACTTCTGTATTCGGCTCAGGGCTATGTGCATAGGCGGGGTATTGTAGCAAAATCCGTTCAGATTGCAAATATACACTTTTCATACTTTTCTTACTTTTAACACTTTTTGTGCCTTTGTGCCTGAAAAAAAATTCTCTAAATTATTACACAAAATATTCACATAAAAAGGTTGACAAATTTAGGCAATGTTGGTAACCTTAAACAAAATAATCGAGTTGAAGGAAAACAGTAGAAAAAAGAACGTTTTTTCTGTATTCTAACTACTGTATTCTTTATTCTCTTTTATATATAACCATTTATGGATAATAATATTTTGTATGGAGGCAGAAAAAATGAATACGCACGCCTGTAAATCAATTCTGGCAATCGTCACTGTAATCTGTTCGCTCAGCTTTGCGGCGGCAACCGCACCATCAACTTCAGCCGGCTCAGCCGCAATTGCCGGTGCAGCATCAGGTGAAACCGCAGCCTTCCCTTACGCCGCCGAAATCACCGGTGATGCCGTCTATATCAGGAGCGGTGCGGGCCAGCCCTACTATGACTGCGGCCAGCTCAATAAAGGCGACCGTGTGCGGGTTGTCGGCAGCGAATTCACCTGGTCCAAAATCACCCCGCCTACACGCTGCTATTCCCTGATTAACGCTGATTATGTAAAACCAGACCCCGAAAACCCAGGTACAGGCCTTGTTACAGGCGACAGTGTCAGAGTCTATGCAGGCTCGGACAGCGTAAAGCCCAACTTCTCCACAAGCCTGCAGGTCAAACTCAACAAAGGCGACAAGGTCAAACTGCTCGGTCCGGAGGTGGATAAATACTACAAAATTGTCCCGCCAAATGGTGCAATTCTGTGGGTAAGTACATCTTTTACCAGGCCTGTACCGCCCGAAGCTATCCCTGCCGTCGGTGTTGATACCGGCCCAAGAATAGCGGTTGTTCCCGCCGATGCAAACGCAACTACGACGACCGATGCGAATACACCGGCTGGTCCGAACGACCTGACAGTCTCCACCGCTGCCGGTGCAGATGCCAACAGTACTACCACACCGGCTGTACCAACGCCGATGGACAAATACAACAACCTGAAAAAACAAATCGAACAAGAGCAGACCAAGCCGTTCGACCAACAGGATTACTCGGCCATCAAGGAAGGCCTTAACGCCCTTGCCGCTGACAAAACCGCAGGCAAGGTCTCCCGTTATGCCCAGGCTGTGCTTGAGCAAATCGCCACTATCGAGTTGGCGCTCAATGCCGAAAATATACTCAAACAACAGAGCGAGACCCTTGCCAGAACCCAGGAGCAAATCGACAAAGAGCATCAGGCAGCACTGGCAAGCATCAAAGACCTCGGCAAGTATGCTGTGATGGGCAAGCTGCAGAAATTTTCGGTCTTCGGGACGGGCTATTACAGAATCCTCGATGAAACCGGCAAGACCATATGCACTATTTCGCCGGCATCGGCTGTTGTGAAAGGCTACAGCAGCCTGCTTGACAAGAAGGTCGGCGTGGTCGGTACGATTGAGCC
>CAZYWY010000011.1:0-12834 GCA_964651605.1 uncultured Pirellulales bacterium
CCATCAATACAATCGTCCCCGGCAGCAACAAGCCGGCAGGGGCGTAAAGCATAACTCCGTTATTCTCAATCGGCCAGTCAACCAGTTTGAGGATATGGTTTAATACATCTTCTGTAATGACGACATCAAATGGCTTGCCCGACTGAAGATTGTCATATACCTCAGGCCCCAGTTCGTTGGTTATATCTGTGTCTATTTGCTTAGCCTGATTGCGGTCGGGTGCTGTCTCGAGCGGTCTGTATCTGCCCGGTCTGTATAAAAGCAAAGCAAATACAATGAGCGTTACGGATATATCAATTAACAACCAGTAGAGCAATTTTCTGGTTTTTGATTTTTTACCTTTTTTCAAATCTGTTTTCTGTGCCGGGATTTCTTTCTTGCCTGAATCCATAGACTTCATTATAGTAACACAATTCAAATATTCAATTTTTCAGTTGTAAATAGTAAATTTTAATAGAATGCTGGAGTTATAATATGTCAAGTCACTTTGCTGACCGCCTATGTGAGGCCGTGAAAACGAAGAATACATCTCTGATAGTGGGACTGGACCCGGTTTATGGCAGGCTGCCTGGAGCGATAACAAGCCATCGAAGGATGAACGACGAATTCGATGCTGCCGCAGCGGTCGATGCAATTTTCGATTTCTGTGTGCAGACGATGCGAATTATCGCCCCGATTGTACCGGCAGTTAAAATCAATATTGCCTTTTTTGAGAAGTACCTGTGGGAGGGTCTGGAAACTTATTATTCCCTGATTTCTGAGGCGGACGATTTGGGGCTGGAGATAATCGGTGATGTAAAGCGAGGCGATATAGGTCATACCGCTGAGGCTTATGCCTCTGCACATTTGGAAAATCCGGAGCTGGTCGGTCTTGAAGATACTCTTGCTCCCGATGCTATAACCGTCAATGGTTACACCGGGGCCGACGGCATTGAGCCTTTTGCAAAGACAGCTACCGAACAGGGCAAAGGTGTTTTCGTTTTAATACGCACCAGTAATCCATCCGCAGCCCAGATTCAGGATTTTGCCGATGCCCAGGGCCAGAAAATGTATGAAAAGCTCGCCGAGATAGTCGCTCAAATCGCATTAAAACCGGAGCGAATTGGTAAGGAAGGTTACAGCAATATCGGAATGGTCGTAGGCGGAACGGCACCGGATGTAACGACTGCTCTGCGACGTAATTATGATAAGGTGTGGTTCCTTGTGCCGGGTTATGGCCAGCAGGGGGCAAGTGCTGCTGAATGTATCAGGTTCTGCAAATCGAATGGAGCCGGGGCATTGATTAACGCATCGCGCTCTATTATCTATGCTTATGAAAAACCGCAATATAAGGAGCAGTTCGGAGAGGACTGGAAAAGGTGTATTGAGCAGGCTGCCATTGATGCAAAAATCGACCTGGCCAATGCAATGCAGACCAAACTCTGAGAATTCTGAATATTTTCTGTGTTCAATATTCCCAAATCGTGGATTTTGCATTGACAGAGCTATATCCGGTTGATATAATAAAAACAGTTGAACTACCTAAAGCCCAAGGAGTAACTGTATGGTTTTACTGGTGGTCAATGTAATTTGGTTATATCAGGTTTGATTTTTAGTGGCTACAAGGGAGATAATGATGAAGAGCGTTTCGGCAAGTGTATATAAAGCTGTTTTGGTTTTGATTTTGTTTTTGTTGGTTTGTATTACAGTCGGTTGTTCTACAGCACAGTTGGGTGAATCAGCCGCCGAAGGGCATAGAAGACATCTGAGAAATTGGCGCATAGACCAACAGACAATGATGAGCGACATAGATGCCGTGTTGCTTACGGACCAGCCGAGCAAACTTACTGATAAAAGGATACCTTGACGTATATTGTATTGCGTCGTGCGTGATACGTATAGAGCTTAAACGCAATACGCAATACGCGATACGCATCACGATTTACGAAAAAAGGATTTGACTTGTGGAAATGCTCGTCGATTACTTCAACCGGCTGGCAAGCTATGGCCCGCAATGGTGGAAAGTCGCTATCGAATTGATTCTTATCGGGCTTGTGGTATATTGGGCGGTTGATTTCCTCGAAGGCACACGCGGTGAGAGATTATTCCAGGGCGTTATTTTCATTCTCATAGTCGGTTTTTTGGTATTGGGGCTGGTTGTTGGGCGTTATAAGGGGTTCGAGCGATTACAGTATTTATATAACCGTTTTCTGATAGGTGTTTTGATAATTACTGTTGCGGCTTTTCAGCCTGAAGTGCGCAGAGCCCTAATGCGGATAGGCCAGGGCCATTTGTGGTCAACGTCTCAGCAGCAGCCATCCCGAACAGCAGAAGAAATTATTACCGCTGTAACAGACCTTTCAGCGTCCCGAACGGGAGCTATTATTGTCATCGAAAGAAGGGTTGCGCTGGGGGAATTTATAGAGACCGGCGTTGCAATAGATTCCAAAGTTACCTCTGAGCTGCTGAAAACCATTTTTTATCCCGGTACTGCTTTGCACGATATGGCGGTTATAATCCGTGGTGACAGGGTTATTGCTGCAAGAGTTCAACTGCCTTTGGCTGAGGCAGGAGGGGCAGGCAGTGTACAGCTCGGCTCGCGGCACAGGGCAGCCGTGGGAATAACAAGCGGCTCTGATGCTGCTTGTCTTGTAGTCAGCGAGGAGACAGGCATAATCTCTTTAGCTGAGAACGGCAAGATTGAACGAAATTTAGACGAATCTTTTTTAAGAAATCGCCTGACAAAGATACTCTCGTAACTTCAGATGTTTCTGGTGGCTAAATGCCGAGTGAAGTTTTGAAAAAGACAAAGTTAAAAAAAATAGCAATCGCAATCTTTATGACGATGCTGATTTGGGTCTGGGCTGATTTAGCACAGGACGAATCGTTTTCTCTTTCAAGTGCAACTATTACTATCAGCAATTCGAGAGAAAATCTCTGGATTAGTTTTAGCGAGAAAAAATCCATACAGATAGAAGATATCAGACTCAACGGCCCCGTATCTCAAATCGGCGAACTGAAGCGCAGGCTGAACGATAATTCGCTCAGCAGGGAAATTTTCATTGATGCAGAGCAGCAGAGATTAACCACTCCGGGGGACCAACAGTTGAAAGTGATGGATTTTCTCAAAACAGCCATCTGGATAAGAGAGCTTGGTTTGACAGTTGAATCGTGCAAACCGGATATTGTTGATGTCAATGTTGTCAATCTGGTTCAAAAAGACCTGACGGTACAGTGTTTCGATGAAGGTGACAATCTCCGCAAGCCTGCCAGTCTTGAACCACAGAAGGTTCGAATGTATGTTCCGGAAGACTGGAGCGGCGATAAGCTCACTGCCCGTATTGACCTGCTGAATAACGAAATTGAACGGGCTAAAATAGGCGATATTTCTAAAAAGCCTTATATAATTTTGTCGCAGGGTCAGCAAAAAGAGGCGTCCTCTTTCGTACATATAAGAATGCCTGCTGAAGGAGGAGAACTTTCGGAATATACTATTACTACGCCCTCCTTTACCGTTGCGATGAGTCTGAATATGCTGGGCAAGTTTAATATAGAGGTTACCAATTTACCTGACTTGCTGAATCCTATCACTATAAGGGCAACTGCTGATGCAAAACAGGCTTATGAGTCGCAAAAAAACGCGTTGATGACACTTTATATATTCGACAGAGATGCGGAAAAAATCGATGAAGAAAAGTCACGAAAGGTTTCATATAACTTTCCTGATGATTTTGTTCGCAAAGGCGAGATTGAGCTAAAAAATCCTCAAGATGCTGCAACAGCGAGATTCAAGCTGGTACCTATTGCTTCTGGAACAACCACACCATAAGACAACCTTTTTTTGTTACTGCAAATAATTGGTTTTGTATGCCTTGTTTTTTTCAATTTGTTGTTATTGTCCCATCGAAAACTTTTTGTCTTGTCTTTACAACTGTATTTACTGCGGTATAAGCAAGGAATACTGCGAGAATTATAAGTATCACGTTTATTACAGCAAGCAGGACATTCGGCGTTTCGGCCGTAATAAAGATATACGTGTTGTACACCAGGGCGGTAATCGTAGTGATGAGCATTATAACTGCCGGTACTGCCGTGAATAAATAACTGCGTTTACGGGAAAGCAGATATAAGCTTACAACAATAAGAACCAGACTTGCAATGAGCTGATTTGCGGCGCCGAATACCGGCCAGATGGCCTGCCAATTACCTAGCGCAAGTGCGCCTGACAATACACCTACAAGTAAAGTAGCGGCATATTTGTTCTTCATAAAGGGTATATTGAGCGTTTCTCCGAGCAGCTCATTGCACATATAGCGTGTAATTCTTGTTGCTGTATCGAGAGTTGTTACTATAAAACTGTTCAGCATAGTTATGCCCATCAACGCCCCTATTGGACCGAAGAAAACCTTTGTAAGCTCTCCGTAACCTGCTCCGAAGGTTTTTATCCAGCCGCTATCCTTGAATAAATCCTGATATACTAATCCTTCAACACCGTCTGGTGCGCTCTTCCAGTACAAACCGGCTGTAACTGTTATAACCGCCAGAACCGCAAGTGCGCTTTCCGTAATCATAGCTCCATAGCCGATTATCCTTGCATCTTTCATTCGCGGCACCTGCTTCGAGGTCGTGCCGCTTGCCACAAGACTATGGAATCCGGAAATGGCACCGCAGGCGATAGTCACTAACAGCATAGGCCACATCCAACCCTGGCTTGTTGAAAAAGCTATTACACTGGGAGCTTTCATCTCCGGGCGAAGTATTACTATTCCAAGGAAGCCGAACAGCATACCCAGAAACAGCACCCCTCCGGAAAGAAGGTCCCTCGGCTGAAGCAACAGGGTAACAGGTACCACTGACGCTATCATTCCATAGACAATCAGTATAACAGTCCACCATTGCTCTGGATTATTGACAGGAAGTTCTATCGGCAAATAATACCCCGCTACAATCAAGCCCAGAAGCGACAACAATCCTCCTATAGTGCATAAAAGTACGGACGCCTGCATACGATACATCAGCACGCCGACAACTACAGCAACCGCGATAAGACCGAAAGTAGGCAGCACCACTCTTGGAGCATTTACGAGGGTTTGTGCTGCAACCGCCGCAAAGACCGCAACCACGAGTATCAAGGATAAAAAAGCAAATATGCTGAAAAGAATCTTACTTGTTTTCCCCATAATAGATTCTGTGACGGTAGTGATTGATTTGCCTTTGTGTTTGAGAGAAAGAAGAAGTGCGGTGTAATCGTGTACGGCACCGAACAAAACACCGCCGACAACAATCCAGATTACTGCAGGCAGCCAGCCCCAGTACAGACATGCAATTACAGGTCCGAGTATTGGTGCAGCCCCGGCGATAGAAGAGAAATGATGTCCGAAAAGGATTGCCCAGTGTTTCGCCGGGACATAATCAATACCGTCATTCATTGTTACGGCGGGCGTATCTTCATTATCATCCACACCAATCCACTTTTTGACTTTTCGGCTGTAAAAAATATATCCTAATAATAGTAAAAAAAGCGAAACTCCTGCGATGAATAAAGAACTCATTTGACATACTCCTTAGACTTTTGTGTAAATCACTGTTTTCTATGTGGATGTACCAGAAGTCTTATTGGCACTTCATCCAACGGCAACATTAATCTTAACCGATTTACAATAAACCTCTGGTAATTTGCATCAAATAAATCCGGCCTGTTGACGAACATCAGTATTGTAGCAGGATTAACAGCAATTTGTGTTGCATAATAAATCTTCGGCTTCTTGCCTGATGACGAGCTAATCTGTTCTTCCTTCAGGATTTCAAAAGCCTTATTTAATTTGCCTGTTGGTATCCAGGTCATAGCCTGCTTGAATATTTCCACTGTCAAATCCAGAACGCTCTGGATATTTTTGGCCTGAATAGCAGTGGTAAAGGCTATCGGAGTATATTTTAAGCCGGGCAGCATTTTCGTCAAATAATCCTTATAGTCCTCTGTTGCTGCGAAATCTTTGGCCAAATCCCATTTATTTACGATTATTATACAACTTTTATGGTGGTCTGTAATGCTTTTAGCCAATTTTTTATCAACCTGTGAAAGAGGTGCAGTTGCATCGAGCATCAAAAGTACGACATCTGCCCGGCCAATTGACCGCATCGCTCGTGAATAGCTGTAGAATTCGATGCTCTCTTTGATGCTGCCTTTTTTTCTTACGCCGGCAGTGTCGATTACAACTATGGTCTTGCCGTCTTTCTCGAATCTTACATCAACAGCGTCTCTTGTTGTGCCGGGTGTTTCGCTGACAATTACCCGCTGCTGCCCAACAATGGCATTGACCAGGGTGCTTTTGCCGACGTTTTGCTTGCCTACAATGGCGATTTTCATAATCGGCTGGGCCGGCTTGTCCGTTTCAAAAGCCGCAATCTTCTCAAAAATCTGCTCAAGCAGTACCGATTTGTTGATGTTGTTTTTCGCAGACACACATAAAAACTCGCCGAAGCCGAGTTTTGTAAATTCAGCAGCGGCACTGAATAATCTGGCGGTATCAGCCTTGTTGGCTACTCCAATAACATTCAGAGGGACGATGGACGAGGGATGAGGGACGCTTCGTCTTTCATCCATCATCCCTCTTCCATCATCTTTCGTCCTTCGTCCTTTTGTACGCAGCAGCCGGGCAATCGTTTCATCTAAAGGCACAAGGCCATCTCGAATATCAACCATAAAAAGCACAAGGGCTGCCGAGTCGATAGCTGCGAGTATTTGCCCCTCGATTTGTTTGCCGAGATTGTCGGCGTCAACTATTCCGTAACCGCCGGTATCGACAAGCTCGAAATATTTGTCGTCTTTGCCTATAATTGTGCTGACGCGGTCTCTGGTAACCCCAGCGGTTGGCTCAACTACACTTATGAGCTGCCCTGCCAGGGCATTAAAAAGACTGCTTTTGCCTACATTAGGCCGACCAACAATTGCTACAACAGGTAACGCCATAAAAATCCAGAATCCAGAATATAGAACACGGAATACAGCGTACAGCATACAAAATTTTGCTTTTTACACAATAATTTTGCATTTTTCATTTTGAGTTTTAAAATTCTTTCTGTACTCTGTACGCAAAAATCTATTTAAGAAAGGAATACATAAATGGCCAGTTATTCAGTAAGTCCGACAGGAGAAAAATTTGAAATCCCGCAGCAGGAACAGTACTCGGCTGAGTTTGACCGCATTGAGGCTCTTGCCAACTCGGCACGCCAGGAAGGCAAGGAAATTGCTGTCGTAATGGGTGTCGGCTTCGTAGGAGTGGTAATGGCTGCGATTATCGCCGATTCGGTCGATAAAAAGACAGGCAAGCCTAATAAATTTGTGATTGGCTGTCAGCGACCCAGCCCCCGCAGCTATTGGAAGATACCTCTTTTAGCCAGAGGTGAATCTCCTGTAAAAGCTGAAGATCCCGAGGTTGAGCCTATGATTGCCCGCTGTGTCTTGGAGAAAAAGACCCTCGTGGCAACCTACAACAGCGACTGCTTAAAACTGGCCGACTGCGTCGTTGTGGATGTCCAGTGCGATTATACGAAAAACGATTTAGGAAATATGCGCACCGGCAAAGCAGAAATGGCAGCGCTCGAGCAGACGTTAAAGACGATAGGCCAGAAAGTACCGGTCAACTGTCTGACACTTATTGAAACCACCGTAGCCCCGGGAACTACGGAATTCATAGCCTGGCCTATTATGAAAAAGACTTTTATCGAACGAGGCATAAACACCGAACCTCTGCTGGCTCATAGCTTTGAGCGGGTTATGCCGGGCAGAAATTATGTCAGCTCTATCCGCGATTTCTGGCGGGTATGCTCCGGCTGCAATGAGCAGGCCAAGCAACGGGTTGAAAAATTCCTCAGAGAAGTCCTGAATACCGAGCAGTTCCCACTGACTGTTATGGACAGACCCATCGAGTCGGAAACGACCAAAATCGTGGAAAACTCTTTCAGAGCCGCAATGCTGGCCTTTCTGGATGAGTGGAGCGTTTTTGCAGAGCGCAACGGCGTTGACCTGCTCAAAGTCATCCAGGCGATAAAAGTCCGCCCGACACACAATAATATTATTTTCCCCGGACCGGGCATCGGCGGATATTGCCTGCCTAAAGACGGCGGACTGGGGTACTGGGCGTACAAGCATATCCTCGGATTCGATGATGATATATTCAAGATGACCACGATGGCAATCGACATTAACGACACAAGGGGCCTGCGGGCAGCGGCACTGACCAGAGATGCCCTGCGAAATATGGGCAGGCAAATCGCTGGTGCAACTGTGCTGCTCTGCGGGGCGAGCTACAGGCAGGATGTGGGCGATACCCGTTACAGCGGCTCGGAGTTAATCGTCCGCAAATTGACCGAGCTCGGCGCTGATATGCGGGTACACGACCCCTATCTCGAACACTGGTACGAGCTGGAATCGCAGGATACATATCCATCGGAGGGGCATTCGCTTGCGAGATTCTTCCGCAATCAGGATGGTCTGGTTAATTTACGGCTCAAAACAGACCTGGCAGAGGCTATTGCAGGTGCCCAGGCAGTTATTCTGGCTGTGCCTCACGCACCTTATAAAAACCTCGACCCCGACCAGATTGTCAAATGGGCAGGCAAACAGTTGGCTGTTATTGATTGCTTCGGCATATTGAACGATAATCAAATCCGGCGGTACTTCGAGCTTGGCTGTGAGGTTAAGGGCTTAGGCAGAGGACACATTCAGAGAATCAAAGAACAGGTACGGAAAGGGTAGCTTTTAGCCTTTAGCATAGTGGGTAAAGCTTGAAGGCTAAAAACCTTCTTTAAGGCTGGAACTCTATAAAATAAGTACTTGCATTGCCTATTTTATAGAGTTTTTCAATTCTTTTTTCACATTAGAGAAAATAATCCTTGATTTTTGTGAAAATAGTGGTTTATTATAAGACTATAATAAATTACCCGTATTTTCTATATCATCTAATTTAAAGGAGGAGAAAATGTATCGGGTTAGCAAATCTTCAAGGCATATCATAAGATTTACAATCGCCGTGTTGATAATTTTTTATGTCTGTTTCTTCGGCCAACAGGCCCAGGCCCAATATAGGGGCGGCAACGGTACAGCGATAAGTCCTTACAGAATCGGTACGGTTGCTGACTGGCAGACTCTAATGAATACCCCGGCTGACTGGGATAAACGATTTATCCAGACGGCTGATATTGACTTGCAGGGTATCTATCTGACACCAGTGGGAAACTCCCTTCCGCTTGCGTCATTTGTTGGCATCTTTGATGGCAACGGACATAAGATTTATAACGCTAACATTAGTCTATCTAACAATGATTATGTCGGACTGTTTGGCAATCTTGGGCCGTCCGGTCAAGTTCGCAATTTGGGTTTAATAAATGTTCAAGTTAATGGACGAGATAATGTTGGCGGACTGGTTGGAT
This sequence comes from uncultured Pirellulales bacterium, assembly GCA_964651605.1. Classification (GTDB taxonomy): domain Bacteria; phylum Planctomycetota; class Phycisphaerae; order Sedimentisphaerales; family Anaerobacaceae; genus JAFGPS01. The sequence goes on from CAZYWY010000011.1 coordinate 9,412, forward strand.
ATAACTGGTATGGCACTATCAACAATTGTTATAGTGCAGGGACAATAACCGGTGGTATATCTGTTGGCGGTTTAGTGGGGGCGAACTTTAATGGAGATATAATCCAGTGCTACAGCTCAAGTGCGGTAGTTGGTGGTTACTCTGTTGGCGGACTCGCTGGGGATAATTCATCCGGTACTGTGGCTCAGTGTTTTAGTACCGGTCCAGTCATCGGTAATTACTTTGTCGGCGGGCTGGTGGGGTACAATAATTCCAATATTGCCCAGTGCGATAGTAACAGCACAGTTATCGGCGACGATTATGTTGGTGGGGTAGTTGGATATAATAATGGTGGTACTGTGATTCAGTGCTCCAGCACAGGGCTGGTCAGTGGTAACTATGATACGGGTGGTCTGGTGGGGGAAAATAATGCCGGTACCATCACCTACTGCTGCAGCACAGGTACGGTCAACGGCAGCCTGTCTTCCGGCGGCCTGGTAGGGACAAATTCCAAGGGTGCTGTTACTTTTTGCTTCAGTACAGGTATAGTCGATAGTAATGATTATGTCGGCGGACTGGCAGGATGGAATGATGGTGATGTTAATAATTGCTATAGCACAGTTACTGTAAGTGGTGAAAATTATGTCGGCGGGCTTCTGGGGTGCAATGATGGTGATGTTAACAACTGCTATTGTACTGGGACAGTCAATGGCAGCAAAATTTGTGTGGGGGGGCTGATAGGAGAAAATGACGGTGCTGTAACACATTGTTATAGCACAGGTGCGGTCAGCGGTGATTTCTATGTAGGCGGACTGGTTGGCGATGGCATCGGCAGTGTCTTACATAGTGTATGGGATATGGAGACATCCGGTCTGTCAGGTAGTGCAGGCGGAGTCGGACTGACTACCGGCAAGATGATGGACGCCAATATGCTTGCTTTGAACGGTTTTTCCGGTGAACCAAACTGGGTTCTCGATGCAGGAGGTGATTATCCCAGATTAGCCTGGCAGGGTACAGATGGAGTGGTGATTCCAGGTGCTGATATTGACTGGATAGAAGGAGAAGGAACTGTAAAAAAACCGTATCGAATTGTTAAACCTGAGCAATTGATTGTATTGGGCAGGGCAAGCGTTTTGTGGGATAATTGTTTTGTTCTTGATGCAGATATAAATCTCAAGCCAAATCTTCTGGATGTAAATCATATAGACCCGAATTTTGCGAAATTCGATTTCTCGAGAGAACCGCTCTTCAGGCAGGCGGTAATTCCGGCTTTTATGGGGATTTTTGATGGTAATGAGCATACAGTCTCGAACCTGACGATTCAGGGAGGTTCTTTTTTAGGATTATTTGGCCGATTGGAATCTAATGCTATAGTCAGTGATATTATTATGGATGATGTTAATGTTGTCGGTTCTGAAGGGCATATTGGTGGATTGGTAGGATACAATAATGGTGGTATGCTAACTCAGTGTCTTAGCGGAGGTTTGGTTAGAGGTAATTTTGATACAGGCGGGCTGATGGGGGACAATGTTAAAGGAACCGTCAATTGCTGCTTCAGTACAGTAGCTGTTAGTGGAACATTATCTGTAGGTGGTTTGACCGGGGAAAACTTCAAAGGGACTATAATTAATTGCTATAGCAGAGGTCAGGTCAACGGTAAATACTATGTCGGCGGATTGGTAGGTAATAACTGGGATGGTATTATAAACCGCTGTTACAGCAGCGGTGCGGTTGGCAGCAGCTATGATGTAGGCGGACTGGTGGGCAAAGGTTTGTCGAGTAATGTAACGCAGTCTTTTTGGGATTGGCAGACATCAGGCCAGACCCACAGTGATGGCGGGATAGGTAAAACAACAGTACAGATGAAGACTCGAAGTACTTTCACCAGCGAAAATTGGGATTTTGTCGGTGAAACAGCCAATGGACTAAAGGACATCTGGTTAATCAATGAAGGGCAGAACTATCCGCGGTTGTGGTGGGAAACCACAGTGCCATAGTCTTATGGTACTAAAGTTCACTTTCAGGGTTCAGCATATAAAGTCAGCGTGCGATATTCATTATTCGCCGTCTTTTGTTTCAGTACTCGCTGAATTATTCGAATCTACCTGACTCTGTTTTTTGTCGGGGCTGGAGTTTTTCTTGGGAACTAACATTATACTCAATCGCCTTCCGGTCAATTTGGAGGATTGTTCAACTTTTGCAATATCCTCCAATGATTTGGAAATTTGTTCGAGAATTTCATAACCCTGTTCTCTGTGCAGCAACTGGCGTCCCCGGAAAAACAGAATAAATTGTACCCTGTGGCCTTTTTCGAGAAACTCTCTGCCGTGTTTGGTTTTTATCTCGATGTCCCGTTTGTCGGTTTCAGGCCTTAGCCTGATTTCTTTAAGCGTTGCGATAGGATGTACGCTCTTTTTGTGTGCTTCCCTTAATTTCCGCTTTTGCTCGTATAGCCACTTACCGTAATCCATCAGTCGGCAAACAGGCGGGGCACTGTTGGGTGAAACCTCTACAAGGTCTAGTCCGGCTTCGTTAGCCATTTCCATTGCTGCCGCAATGTCTATAATCCCCACTTGATTATTTGAGACATCTATCAGACGTACTGTCTGAGCTTTAATTCCTCCGTTTATCCTCATTCCTTTTGTGCTTATTGAGTCACCTTGCCTTTCTTGATAATAAACCTGAAAATCTCTGTTATTCGAGACTTAAGTATAATTAACGGATTTAGAATGATAAATCAATGGTTTTATCGGTTATTTTACCGAGTGACATTTTGATAAATTCGTCTATGCCGGTTGTTTTGCTCTTGTCCAGCCCCCGGATTCTAACATTGACGGTGTTCGACTGGGCTTCTTTGGGGCCTACCACCGGCAGATAAGGAATCTTGTCATTATAGGCCCTTGCAATCTTGGAGTTGATTTTTTCGTCTGAAAAATCTGTACTGCATCGCAGGTGTGCTTCTTTTAGTTTCTGTTCAACAATCTTTGCATAATCATTAGATTTTTCGCTTATTGTTAAAACTCTTGCCTGTTCCGGTGCCAGCCAGAGTGGGAAGGCACCGCCATAATGTTCAATAAGAATACCGATAAAACGCTCAAAAGAGCCGAGAACTGCGCGATGAATCATAACTGGCGTTTTTTCGGTGTTATCCTTATCGGTATAGACCAGAGAGAACCGCTGCGGCATTGAAAAATCAAGCTGAATCGTTCCGAGCTGCCAGGAACGTTTTAGGCAATCTTCGATATGAAAATCTATTTTGGGACCGTAAAATGCACCGTCGCCCTCATTGGTTTTGTAATCGATTCCCTTGTGCTTGAGAGCTTCTTTCAGAGCGTTTGTTGCCGTATCCCAGATTTCGTCCGAGCCTATATGCTTGATGGGTTTGGTGGATAGCTCAATATGTATCTGCTCAAATCCAAATGCTTTGTATATTTCAAAGACAAT
>CAZYWY010000012.1:0-12388 GCA_964651605.1 uncultured Pirellulales bacterium
ATGTAAAACTCGAGACGAGTATGGGGGACATCATTATCGAGCTTAATGAGCAGGCCGCTCCTATTACGGTTAAAAATTTCCTCCGCTATGTCGAGGAGGGTTTTTATGACGGTACGATATTCCACAGGGTCATGTCAGGCTTTATGATACAGGCCGGCGGTTTCACCGCTGATATGGTACAAAAGCAGACGCACGAGCCGATTGTTAATGAATCTACAAACGGCTTGAAAAATGCCCGCAGCACTATTGCGATGGCCAGAACCGACGCACCTAACAGCGCTACAAGCCAGTTTTATATCAACCATATAACCAACAATGGTCTTAACTATCAGAACAGCAGTAAGCCGGGATATGCAGTATTTGGTAAAGTAATAGGGGGTATGGATGTCGTAGATGCAATCGCGCTGGTCCGTACAACAACTAAAGAGGGTATGCCGTATGTTCCGATTGAACCTATTATTATCAAGTCCGCAAAGGTAGTTTCAGAATAGCCCGTCATAAAAAAATATTATGATTGTTCGTTCAGAAAATAACCCTGGCAATTTTGTGCGAAGATGATTTTTTTCTTTTAAATACGTACTTTGTTTTTATTTGCGGTAATGCCGGTCATTACTTTTTACAGATATAGCTGCGAATATTTTCCAATTTGCCGAAGGTGATAAGCTCGTCTTTTTGTTGTATTTTTCTATTTGCTGATGGATTCGGTATGGTTTCATTATTCCGAATGATGGCAAGCACAGTAATATCATATTTTCGCAGTTCCGATTCTGCAAGGGTTTTATCAATAAGATGATTGCCCGGACAGACCTCTGTTCTTGAGATTCCATATCCGCCGGTCAACATCAGTAACTCTTCAAATGAGACGGGCTTAAAAAGCTCCTGCTTGATAATTTTATTTCTCAAATACTTTGTCAGTTTTGCTGTGATTTTTCTGTTTGTGGAGAGCTTATAGACCACAAATATTGCCGTGACAAGAACGGTCAGGTTAATTAAAACCACTAATTCAACCGGTATTTCAAAAGGCAGATACGAGTGAGAAAATCTCTCAATAAATGCCTGTTTCGGATTTAATGCGCTCGCTGCTGTGGCAATCATTGTCACCAGGCCCGCATTTCCAAGTACCATAAGTACCGAGGCAATTTTGCGTCTGCGTTTGTCGATTACAATTAGTTCCGATTCTTTTGTTGTAAAGCCGGTTCCGCTAAAGCACGATAAAGACTGAAATTTCGCCAGCGACCAATCCAGACCCGTAAGCTGAAAAGCTATTGCTCCTATCCTTACCGCTATCCAGGATGCAATCAGTACAAGGATGAACAGAAAAACCATACTAAGTATCTCCAATAAAGATTTTGTCGTAGATAAGCAAGCTTGTTTAATCCACTCTGATGCCCTGTTGTTCCAGCCATTGCTTCAGGGCGCTCATTTCGTGGTTGAATATTTCGTTGTCGTAATCTTCTTCAAGTTTATTGATGTTATTTGCCAGATCAGGCTGCTCCTGAACAGCTTCATTTAGTTTTTTTTCAAAATCCTCGCTGATGCTCTGCAACTCGGTAAGTTCCATGTCCAGCCCCAGCATTCCGCTTAGCCGCCTTGTTACTGCCTCTATACACTTGTGATTTCTGCCCTGTACATAAGCTGGTATTGGCACAACCAGACTGACCATTTTCAGCCCGCGTTCAGTACAGCCGGCTGTCAGCAGCGTAGATATGCCGGCAGGACCTTCGTAGTTGGAAAAGTTAACACCATAATGCCTGAAGGTTTCCTTAAGCTCCCCTTGTGAAACAGTGCAGAACAATCTCGGCTCGCGCGTATGAGGTACAAGCCCTGCGACACTGCCGATAAAAAAAATCGTTTCAACGCTGAATTCGCCGCACAGCCGGAATATACATTCTGCATATTGTTCCCACCTCAGATGCGGTTCTTTACCTAAAAAAAGAATCACATTTGCATCTGTATTATAGAAAAATGTATTTGATGGCGGGTTGTAAGCTATGATTTCGCCGTCTTTTATTTTTGTATAAGGGCGAAATAAAGCGGCGACATCCATCAGTCCCGGAAAATTATAGATATAAAATTCTGACGGTTCAATCTCAGCGAATTTCTTCGCATCGAGCTTGTCGATGAGCCAGCCTACCGAAGCCGTAGAGACATCGCCACCATCCATCCATCCTGAAAATCCCAGTATGAGGCGAGGTTTTTCCAGTTTTGGTCTTTTGTAAAATTTTAGTTTGTCGGGTTCTATCATAACCAGATTTTTCCAATACTAAATTACAGAGCTTGTATTGTTTTGTAAAATCTCTTCTATTTCAGATGCTAATATGGCAAAGAACAGCTAATGCCCAGAGCAAATCCTTGTGTGGAATTATCTTAGGTTGATACCTTTCGTTAATAGGGATTAGATGCACATCTTTCTCGGTCGTTCTAATCAGTTTACAGGTAACTCCGATTTGATTGGCAATGCGGGCAACTGCAATTTGGCCCTGGGTTGACGGTACGGATGGGCTTAATATTACGATGTCACCGTCATTTATTCGAGGGGACATACTATCGCCGTCAACACGCAGTGCAAAGCTGTCCGGAAACATCTGGTGAATTGCCCGGCACTGCACGAATTCAACTATTTCCTGCGGCTCCTGCCCGCAAACCTGTATTAACTCGGCTTTTTGGCTTTTTAGGGTATCGACCAAAATCCTAAGTTGCAAATCAACCGATAATGTTTTATCCGCAGAATTTATCAAATCTTTGCCGATATGCTTTTTCACAAGCTCGTCAATGTCTGTAACTGCCTGAGCGGATGGGGGTAGAAGACTCTGGTTCCAGAAATGAACTATGCCGGCTGCTGTTCTGCCAAGCACAGGAATCCAACCTGGCATTTCCGGCTCAACAGATGCCTGCCGGGCCTGAATTTCGGACTGAATTTCCTTGTGTTGACAAAGTAATTCCACAAATGCCTCAACAGCCTTGGCTATATCAGGATTGTTAGCAGACAGTTTTTCCAGCCTGTTCAGAAAGGAATTATTATCCACAAATGCGAAATTTTTACCATTTTTTTGGCCTTTTATCAACCAATTAAGGTCAGCACCGGTAACTTCGCATATTTTAAGTAAAATTTCGATAGGGGGAATCCGGTTTTTTTCATAATAGCTGTATGTAGAAGCACTTATGCCTAAGGCCTTTGCGAAATTCCTTTTTCCTCTGTTGCCATAACGCTGCTTTCGCAACTGTATGACACGTTCAATTATCGCATTGTTGTATAAAATATTCATAATATCGTACTATTTTACTTGTATTGTTCACTATTGCGTAATATTCTTTAGTTGTTATTGTTATTGAAAATGTTATTTATATTAGATATAACAGTCAATAAGGAAATTGCTAAAAATGGAAAAAAACAGGAAAAAAACAAAAAGAGGGAAAAAGGTAGCTTTTGCGTTTGAAAAACGGACTTCGCAAACAGGAACAAAAGCTGTCAAATACGTAGATTATTTGTTGGAGTTGCATAAACTCCAGGGAGCTATTTTACATCGGCTAGGTAAAGAACTGTAGGGAGCATTTTAAATAATCTTCCTGTAAATGCCAGAGCAACCGATGTATTTTGTGCGAATTTTTACCTGCACTTTATACGTAAGCCATTTCTACGGCTTGCTCACCGGGCTTAAATGGCAATGGTTCAAAGAACCGTACCGCTATTCTATGCATAAAAGGATTAATTTTTTCAACTCGACAAATCTGACCGTAGCGGGTGAAATTCGCCATAACAAAAGAGTCATCCGGTCCACGTCGCGGGACACTGAAACGTGAGATTATATGTTGACCCGGATACCGGTAACTACCGTCAGCATAACAGGTAAAAGCCGCTGATTTGCTGGAAATATCGACCATTTGTCCTTGCTCCCGGTTGGATTCTGTGTTTTCGGCAAACCAAATTGGCCATTGGTACCGCAGTCTTTGCTCTGTTCTTCGCTCGTTGTAATTCTGCATTTAACACCTCATAATCCCCCCGGAATTTCTGAAGTTCATCAATGCTTGCAAATCGGCAAATTTTCAGACCTGCTTTACGAAGAGGCTTAAAAAAGGTTTAGTTTGGAGGAAAAATAATGACTTGGGACGTGTTATACAACTTCTATTAACAAAAAAATGTATAAAAAGTAGTGTGCTATGATGGTATCGGAAGAGCAAGCTCGGCAAGGACTTTTTTCATATCTTCCCAGACTCTTCTGCGGTTTTCCTGTGAATAGTTTCGCAGCAGATAAGCAGGATGATACGTTGCCATCAGCTTAATCGGGGCATGACCTATGCCGGCGTAATATTCCTCGAAATGCCCCCGCATCTGGCCTATTGATTTGGTTGTATTCAGCAGCGACCTTGCTGCATGTGCACCGAGTGCGATAATGACCTGCGGCTGGATAATTTCGATTTGTCTCTGAAGATATGGTAGGCAGCTTATTATTTCCTCGGCACGGGGGTCGCGATTGTCGGGCGGACGACACTTCAGGACATTGCCTATATAAACTTCATCACGTTTCAGACCGCTTGCGGTGACTATTTTATCGAGCAGTTGACCGGCTCTTCCGACGAAAGGTCTGCCCTGAGCGTCTTCATCAGCTCCCGGTGCTTCACCGATAAACATAATTCTTGCACTGGGATTTCCCTCGCCTGGTACTGCGTTTGTCCGAAGCGAACCTAACTCGCAAAGCCGACAGCTTTTACACTGCTCGGCAATCTTGTCTAACTCTGCTGCTTTGTCGGTATAAGAAGAAGTATTATTGTTCTGCTCCTGGTGAGATTTTATATCTTTATGATTATCGGGATTGTCGATGATATGGGCTGAATATGCTTTTTTTATTGTAAAACCTGCAAAAAGACTTTCCATCTCAAGATGCTGTCTCGCTGCCTTGTTTATGTCTGACTGTTTATTCATTGTGCCATATTATAAGAATATCCTGATAACAAGACAAACTTTTCTGACAAAGGTATTAAAAGGCAGAAAGGGAATATCAGATATGCAAAAAACCGAAGCTTGCAAAATATTAGCCAATATTAATTATACGGCTGTAGAAATTGCAGTTATAACCTTGCGATTGATAGTGGATTACAGCATATGGCGTCTTCTAAGCCAGCCGACAACACCCACACCCAAACCGCCTAGCAAAATTGCCGCAGGAGCAGGAATAACGTTGTTTGAAATGATTCCTGTCAGGTTGATTGAATCATTTCCGCACCATTCCGTTATATGCAAAGATAATAGATCTCCTATATTATCAATATTGCCATATCCAGAAAATATACTGCGAGGGATTGACAGTTCCATAATATAAGTTCCGTTCTCCATACCTGGATAATTTTTGATTGCTACCGTTGCTGTGCCGAGTAATGTGCCGCCACTTGCAAAGTAAGGTGAGCCCTGCCAGCCATCGGACCATTCTTTATATGTGGTATCTGTCCAGGAAGGATTATATAGCACCTCTCCGGTCAACGGCTGCACAACAACATCAAGGCCGCTGACAACTCCGTGGCTGCTTATCGTCATATCGCCGGTAATGTCGAGACCTAATGCACCAAGAATAGGATATGAAGTAACAACTGCGGCATAGAAATTTAGTCCGTCATCGTCAAAATACATCGCTTCAAAGTCAAAAGGTTCTCCATAGGCATCAGCGAGATAGATATTTTTATTATCGGTTTGTTTCCACTCAGCGGTGCCGGCAGCTGCCCAGTTAACGAAGGGGGTTACACCCCAGTCGGATAAGTCTGCGTCAATTGTATAAGCAGCTCGGCTGATTCCTGAAAATATTAGAGCAACCCCAATTGTTGTATAAATTATTAACCTTTTCATCTTCCACATCCTCTCAAAAATAAGCCCTTTTCCTCACTCTGAAATATCTAACAAAAAATCTGCAATATATATAAAACCGTAGGCTGATTTCTTGTTATGATATTTTATTTAAAAACAACACAAAACGCAATCACTCCTTGAGTTACCCATCCTCTTTCAAGAAACTTATTGAAAGTACAACCCTGCTCCTTAGTATAGAATGCAATTCCTATAATAACAAATTATTTTAAGAAGTCAAATAAAAAATAAAATATTTTTTAAAAAATTTAAATATTTAAGCATCCAGACATATTACCCTTTGTGTCGCTAAATCGCTGATTATTCGGAGTTTTTTATTATCGAGGCGGCAGAATTTGACAACATTGGAATATTGGCTGCTTTCCGGTAAAACATCCGCTAACTCGTTGGGAATCATATCAAGCTTGACAATATTGAAGATTGTATTCGGTCTTCCTGGGAAGATAGCTACATAGAAAATATCACTTTCTACCAGGTCTTGGAAGAAATGCGTGCCAAAAGACAGTTCAGGTACCAGATTTGCGCCTTCGTAGGCAATTTCACTAATCGCGGTAACATTATTAATTTCGTGGAAACCTACAGGAACGCCAAGGCTGGGTGTACTCGTACCCCATCTGCCTGGTCCCAAAAGAAGGGTTGGCTGAGCCTCTTTATTTGTTATTTGCTTATTGAGCTTGCCCACAAGACGAGCGATATCATACTTGCCGGTCAGAGGTAAATCAATATAAGCCTGCGGCTCAACATAGATAATTCTTGTAATATCCGCAGATATGCTGCCGCCCATAAAGTAACCATCACAGAGGAATAAAATCTTTTCTACAAGCGGCTGCTGCGGCATTTCTGCGTGGGGTCTTTCGCCTTTGGTCTGCAAAGGTCTGCATTGCAGCAGATTAATTATTGGATTGCCGTCAGGCGTTAGATTTACTGTAAATTCAATGTCAACAGGATAGTCATATCGACTTTCGAGGATTTTGAGAATTTTGCTTATCATCTTAACAAATGAGGTATCCTTCAGGAATTTCTCGAAGGTCAGCAGCCAGTAGCGGAAGTCTGCTGTTCCCTGCTGTCTGGCCTGCCGGGCCAGCTTGTAATCCTGCACGGCAATAATGTCCAGGTTTATGTTAAGTTTTTTGTCAATAAGCTCTTGGAAAGGAATTACTTTTAATGTATTTTCCCTTATATCAAGCAAATCGACATAACGCTGGGAATATTTCCTTATATCATCTGCTCCGCTAACAGGTCTGACAAGCGGCTGGTCCAGTGCAATGATACGAGGGTAATCGTCCTCGACACGATTGACTGCCCTTGTGCCAAGCCCGAAAACCAGCCTGACCATACCGGCTTTGGGGTCAAGGTCAGGTTTCCAGACATACGCATTATGCGATAACCCGACCCCGGCCATATCCGGGAAAAAGTAGTTGTTGCGATATGAGCCGGAAACTCTCTGCACAAGCAATGCCATCTGCTCATCACGCTGGTCGAGTCCTCTTTGCAACCTATAAGCGAGCGCGTTTTCGTTCATTGTGCTGGCAAATACTTTTCGCACAGCCTCCTCGAAATGGCTGTATCGCTCTTCGGGACTGCCCTGGTTGACACAAAAGATGCTCTCATACTTGCCGGCAAAGGCATTACCGAATGCATCCTCCAATAGAGAGCTTGAACGAACAATAATCGGCGACTGTCCGAAATACTCGAGCATTTCCTGGAATTGCTCGCGAATTTGCTCAGGAAATCGTCCTTTGAGTAGTTTTTCCCGTAACTCTGCTGCCGCACGGAAATAACCTTCTTTTGTTCTCTGTTCAACCCGCAGCTTCCAGCAGCCGTTTTCGACAAGATAAGTATAAAAGACGTCCGAACCTACATAAAACGAATCGTGCAGCTCAAGGTGACGCTGTAAATCATACTGTGGTTCAGAAACAATTTTATTGGCAAGCAGCATACCGACTGCTTTGCCGCCGATAAAACCGGACCCTATAAGCCTGCTTTTGATGGTCTGCATGTCCTCAAGCGTGAAATGTTTTTTCGCCAGCGACAGCATTCTTTCATCTCGACCGATTACGACCTTGCAGAGCCGGTCGAGAATTTGATGTTTTTCCTTCTGTGAGGTGTTCGGCTGTTGTGATAATTCCAAAGCCTGTAAAAAGAGCTTATCCCAGTAATCCAGAGCTCGTTCGGCACGCTGAACCTCGCGCTCGGATATATATGCCAGCAACTTGGTTGCATCAACGCTGCTTGTAATAGGCTTAAATGTACCGTTTTGCTGCAGGTGCGGCAGGAACATTGTCGAAGAGTAGCGTCTCCAGACTTTTAGAGGATGAAGGCAGAATTTACCCTCGACATTATACAAATCAAGCAGAAGCTGTGTAGTCTCACGAATACGGGCAATCGTTTTGAATGAGTGACGGCTTCGCAGCAAAGCAAAATAAGCTATCGTATCAAGCTCAAAAAGGTATGGGCAGGTAACCATAAAAAAGTTACCAATCATCAAATCGGTCGCCCAGGCATCCAGCAGGTAGGAAAGGCAATCAAAGACATAGTACGCTTCTTTGCCTTGGTTGGAGATTATCTCGTGGACCTGTGTGGTAAAGGTTTCAAAGCCGCTGGTGGCATCGAGATTAAAATTTTTTACCGAGCCGTTTGCCTGAACAAGCGGTTTATGGTCAGCAAAACGAATATAAACGACTCGCCTGTTTTGCTGAATTGCCTTTTGAACATAGGATTCAACGAAAACGGCAAAATCCTCTATTTCATCAACCTGCCAGACAACATTGTCGCCTTTGTTTAAACCGGTTAAAACAGCATCAAGACTCTCTATTCCGGTGCTTGCCCATCCTGTCATAATCAAAAATAGGGGATAGTGGATAGGGGATAAAAACCCTATACCCTAAACCCTATACCCTAAACCCTATCCTGTCTGTATTCTGTTGTCCTGTATTTTAATAAAGTTATTTTATGCTTATACAACACCCTGGTCGAGCATTGCATCGGCGACTTTCACAAACCCTGCCACGTTTGCACCCATAACCAGATTTCCCGGCTGGCCGTACTGCTGTGCTGCGTCATAGCACTGTTTATGAATAGCAATCATAATATCGTGAAGTTTCTTGTCAACCTCATGGCGAGACCATGACATCATCATAGCATTCTGGGACATCTCAAGGCCCGAAGTAGCCACGCCGCCTGCGTTGGCAGCTTTGGCTGGGCCGTACATAATTTTCTTTTCGAGGTACTGTTCGATAGCTTCAGGTGTGCTGGGCATATTTGCGCCTTCTGCTACGAGTGTACAGCCGTTGCTGAGCAGCATCTTGGCATCGTTTGCATCCACCTCATTTTGCGTGGCGCTTGGGAAGGCACAATCGCATTTGATACCCCACGGCCGTTTGCCATCAAGATACTTTGCTTTGAACTTGTCTGCATATTCTTTAATCCTGCCGCGTCGTACATTCTTGAGGTCCATAACAAATGCGAGTTTTTCGGCATTAATTCCGTCGGCATCATAAATCGTACCATTGGAATCCGAAAGGCTGACGACTTTTGCGCCGAGTTGGTTTAACTTTTCAACGGTATATTGTGCAACATTTCCTGAACCCGAAACAGCGCAGACTTTGCCTTTGAAACCGTCACCGCGGGTTTTCAGCATTTCCTCAGCAAAATACACACAGCCGTAACCGGTTGCTTCCGGGCGAATCAGCGAACCGCCCCAGTTCAATGCCTTTCCTGTCAAAACGCCTGTGAACTCATTGGCAAGGCGCTTATACTGTCCGAATAAGTAGCCAATTTCGCGACCGCCGACGCCGATATCACCTGCCGGTACATCGGTGTTAGGGCCGATATAACGGAACAGCTCGGTCATAAAGCTCTGGCAAAACCGCATAACTTCGTTGTCGCTCTTGCCCTTGGGGTCGAAGTCCGAGCCGCCTTTGCCGCCTCCCATAGGCAAAGTAGTAAGAGAGTTCTTAAAGATTTGCTCGAAACCGAGGAACTTTAATATGCTTGCGTTGACCGTTGGATGGAAACGCAGGCCGCCTTTGTATGGGCCTATTGCACTATTGAACTCGAATCTGAATCCTCTGTTGACGCGGACATTGCCCCTATCATCGAGCCAGGGTACTCTGAAGATAAATTGCCTTTCCGGCTCGACGAGCCTGTCAAGTATTTTGGCATCGACATACTCAGGATTTTTGTCAAGTACCGGCTCCAAAGATTCGAGCACTTCCTTAACCGCCTGATGGAACTCGGCCTCACCATGATTGCGTTTTTGAACATCCTGGTACACTTCCTGGATAACATTTTTCGCTGTCATAAAATTACACTCCTATAAAATTAATATAAGATTTATGTGCCTGAAGACCAGTATAAGCTAATCTGATTATGTTATTAGACAATTGCCATATATTACATAAACTTATAAAATAGTAGGATACAATAATCGTGTGCTGCAATACAACGAGTAAATGTTAATAATATCTATTAGGGTAGCTTATAATGCACATAGAAGTACTAAGGATGATTTGTGATTTGGCGGAATTGAGGAGCTTCTCGAAGGCTGCGGAAAAAGCAATTATTAGCCAATCGGCGGTCTCACAACAACTTGCTCAGCTTGAAGTTATATTTAAGTGCCAGTTATTCGACCGAAAGAAAAGACCGATTGAGCTGACCAAAGCCGGCCAAATATTTTACGAGGGTGCCAAAGACATTCTCGAAAGATATGACCAGTTGCATAATGAGCTCAAGAACATCCAAAAAACAGCTGCCGGCAGAATAAACATCGCTGCCATATACAGTATCGGAATGCACGCTCTGCCTGAGTACATCAAGAAATTTATGCTCAATTATCCGTCTGTGAATGTTCATATTGAGTATCATAATGCAGATAAAATTTACGAGTTTGTGCTGGCAGGTGACATAGACATCGGCCTTGTTGCCATACCAAAGAGGGATAAAAGGCTTGATGTATATGATTTTGAAGATGAGCAGCTTGTTCTGGCCTGCAGCCCAAAGCATCCGCTGGCAGCCGAGTCGCGGATTGATATTCACAAAATTGCTTTTGAGAAATTCATCGCTTTTGAGCAGGGTGTTCCAAGCCGGTTGTGGATAGACAGAATCCTCGAGCAGTATAATATTAGTATTCGCCCTGTAATGGAATTCGACAATATTGAAACCATAAAACGGGCAATTGAAATAAATTCGGGTATCAGTATCCTGCCGAAAAATGCCATACTTCAGGAAATCAGCAGCGGAACCATCAAGGCAATAGATTTTTCGAACGAGACATTTTACCGCCCGACAGGTATAATTATCCGTAAAGGAAAGATTTTCAGCCCAGCCAGCCGATATCTTATTGATTTGCTGCGAAAAAGAAATGAAACGTAAAGATAAACGGGAGAGCTAAATTATGAAAACGAAAATATTGCTTATCTTAACAGCTTTTGTGAGTGTTGTTTCATTGTTCTCAATGAACGTACGAGGCAATGCCTCGAATGAGCTAACCGCATTCATAAATAACGCAATCAAAGAATTAAATGCCGCATCAATAAAAATCCCACAGTTTGAAAAAGCTGTCATCGATACAATTCAGGATTTGGGTAAAATCAATGGTAATACACTGTATCTATGCTGGCTGAAAAACGAAAAGGAAAGGACAGGTTATATCGCTGTTGCAGGTGACGGCAAGTCTTTTCAGGTAGTGGCATTCTCCGCCACAACCGCTGCGCCTGATTATTTTCTAAAAAAACTTCAAATAGGTACTTTATCCAGTAAAAATCTGGATTATTCCAAAGCCAAGCAAATATCATTTATTGAAAATGTCCCTTTGGTCGCAACAACCAAGACTACGGTAGGAACCGACCCTATTGAAATCTCGGAAATTGCAGCTTCGCTATCAAGTGTATTCAACTATCTTCAAAATAAAGAAAAAATTATGTTTTTCGACTATTTAGGTTTCAGTTCGGACACTGAATACACTCGACGTTTCAAAGAGGATCCAAACAGTGCAAAATATCCATCTGACTCTAATTGGAAATCGCTCGAAAAAGAGTCTATGGAAGTTATTGAAAAAGCAAATATTCCCAAAGGACAAACTTCACAGGAAAAGATAAACGCATTAAATCAACAACGAAACATTGCGAAACCTATGGTCAGACGAAGATTGCTAAACCCAGTCAATGCAAGAGAGCGGCTTGAAGTTATCCGTGCTGAAAGCGCAGGGATCGTAAATGTTACACGATATGATATTTCCATTGGAATGAGAGATGCGATTTTGCTTCAGTTGGATTATCTCGATGGAAATATATCAAATCTTAAAAAGAATCTGGACATTTTCTTTAAGACTAGAGGACGAAAAGCACAAATTGAAATTACAACATTTAAACAATTAGAATCTGATTCATTACCAGCTATTTTAATAGGTCCTGATAATATTTCTGCAGTTTTGCTCGGTTTTATGGATATTGATGGAGTAGAATTCGCTTTTATCTTCTTTCCAAATACAGAAAAACCCAATACTATGACTCTCGCTGATGCATTACGAGAGAT
>CAZYWY010000013.1:0-1100 GCA_964651605.1 uncultured Pirellulales bacterium
CTGCCCAGGGAGTAACACTCAATACGCCTGTCAAGTCCATCCAATGCTGCAGCCGGGCAACAGGCAGATCCCATGTCATATGGAAATGATTCGCCGGTGCGTACTGTTTGTATTCAACCATAGTTGCGTATTTAGGCACGACAAAGGTATGGGGCCAATTCCAGTTTGTCAGATTGCACATAGCCTTTTCAAGTTTTTTGGGAACCGCTGTTGTTGTCGCCTCATCCCAAATCAGGCTGAATTTGTTCGTAAGGCTGCTGAAAGCCATTCGTCCTGCAATACCTTCAATGCCTGCCGGTGTCACAAAGGTAACACTGTTACCACCTCCGGGAAAGTAATCCTCGTCCGCTAAGGGCATTGTGATATTGTTCATAATTGTGCTGATATTTGCTCCCGGCGTGGCAGCCCAGTCAAGGGCGGCGCTTCCGGAATTGTTGCCATCGACCAGCCCTTTTAAAATATAATCTGCTTTGGGAGGAAGTTTTACGCCGTATTTCTTCGCAAGAGCTTTGATTTCCCAGGATTCCCAGACTTTTCTAAAATCCATAAACAGAGGCGGATTACCGCCGCTCAAATATGTTAAAAAAAGCATTGTTAATAATCCCTGAACATCTGCCTCTGTTGCATACGGCAGAGGAGCCTTGGGGCCATTATGGTCAAAAGTACTGTTAAAAAGAGATTCCATTATATCAGCCACCGGCAGGGGCAATCCTCTTGTGTCACTGCCCCATTCTAACTGACTCATAAAACCGCCGCCGACAGCATTTAGTTCTTTCATTAAATCCCGGTTGATTAGATACATAGCAAGGCTCTGGTCAAATCGCAGGCTGTCAGCATCACTTTTTAGTTCAAGACGTTTTCCTATATGCTTATTAATCCATTCTCGCAGCTCTTTTAATTCATTTTTATTGTATGCGCCTTTTTGCAGCATATCGACCAAAAGTTTCATATCAAGGCGTGTTATTTCTATGCCGAATATATTTCTTGTCGCAAGAATGTGCATCAACGCCGTTTCCATACCCATTGAGTCATGGCCAAAAATCATTACGCGCCTTCCTCGCAGAGCCGTCGCCGTAACAGCAGCATAGCACCAGTCAATT
>CAZYWY010000013.1:1110-12287 GCA_964651605.1 uncultured Pirellulales bacterium
CCTTTTCAGTAGAAGGACTCATTTTCGGTCTCATCCCCGTATCCTGCCAGTTGCCTACATTAAGAGTAACGAGCCTGCCGTATTGGCTGATTGCACCATTAGCTGCATGTGCATAGACCACGCCGGGTTTGGGGCCGCTGTTGCCGCACGTAATATTAAGCGGAGTATCTTTCGGAAATTGCTGAATCAAAGAAATAGTAGTCAATTGCGGAAATGCCCATGTGTCCGGCACACACACCAGTATATTAACACCTGCCTGTCTAAACTGCTGTGCCACAATATCTGCCTGTTTTTCACTATCTACCAGTATCGGAGAATATACCACCGGAACAAAGGTTTTATCAGGAAGCTTGAGCCGGCTGCTGAGGGTATCGGCTACAATCCTGGTAATATTCCGTCCCCGGTCTCTGCTTTTTTGCTCAATCCGCGGGTCACAGGGTGCAAAAACCCCGATTACCGGCGTTCTGGGGGTCGGACTTTTTATTTCAGGCAGACATTTTGCTTTTAAATTTGCCATACTGTCTTC
Organism: uncultured Pirellulales bacterium; assembly: GCA_964651605.1. Lineage (GTDB taxonomy): Bacteria > Planctomycetota > Phycisphaerae > Sedimentisphaerales > Anaerobacaceae > JAFGPS01. The sequence continues at coordinate 1,637 of CAZYWY010000013.1, forward strand.
CTCACTAATATTTCAGTATTTTGATTTTATCTTTAAGAAATTTTGGTATTGTTCTTGCCATATTTCTATATTTTGGGGGTGATATTCCCTGATATCAAAGGAATTTCGCACAATCTGGCGCATCTGTGACAGATTTTGAATCTGGCCAAGTGTTTTTGCCTGTATAAGTATATTACCGATGGTAGCGGCCTCCACCGGGCCACAAATTATCCTCTTGCCTGTCGCATTCGCCGTGAATTGACACAATAATTCATTTTTGATTCCGCCGCCGACGATATGCAGGCAATCGGTGGTTTGGCCTGTAACATCTTCAAGCTGTTCCTTAACAGTACGGTATTCAAAAGCAAGGCTCTCCAAAATAGAACGGAGCAACTGCCCTTTGTCCTCAATTGCATGCTGTCCGGATTCCGTTAAAAAAATATTTATTTTGCCAAGCATATTCCCTGGCGAAAGGAACGAGCTATTGTTTGTATCAATATACGCAGCAAAAGGCTTCGACTGTGAAGCCATTTTTACCAGTTCGGAATATGAATATTCCATGCCTTCTCTCTGCCATTGCCGTTTGCATTCCTGTACCAGCCACAGACCCATTATGTTCTTTAATAATAGAATTGTATTTTCAACGCCGCCCTCATTTGTAAATTGATATTCATAAGTTTTGTCGTTAATAATCGGCTCTGGGATTTCCATACCCATTAAACTCCAGGTTCCGCTGGATAGGTATGCCCAATTTACATCTTCTGCAGCCGGCACTGCTGCAACGGCCGCCGCTGTATCGTGGGAGGCTGATGCGATAACAGGTATGATAGGACAATTTAATTCTTTTGTAATTTCCTTTTTTAATCTTCCCGCCACGGTTCCCGGCTGAACGAGAGGCGGCATCAAATCAATATTTAGTTTAAAGGCATCAAAAATCTCTCGTGACCAATCTTTTTTTTGCATATTCATCATTTGTGAGGTACTGGCCAGAGAAAATTCCGCAAACTCACACCCGCACAAATAAAAGGCACACAAATCCGCCATAAAAATAATTTTTTTCGCTTTATTAAATGGAGGATAATTAGCCAGCTTCATCGACAAAAGCTGATAAAGGGTATTAATCTGCATAAATTGTATGCCGGTATTTTCATAGATGCTCTTTCTATCCATTAAATCGAAGGCTTTTTCTAAGATTCCGTCTGTTCTATGGTCCCGGTAATGAAAAGGATTTTCAATCAAACAGCCCTTGTCATCGATGAGCCCGAAATCGACTCCCCAACTGTCAACAGCTATTCCGGCAATGTTTCTATTCGATTCTTTTAATGCTCCGGTGATGCCGGTTTTAATTTCGGAAATGATTTTGTTAAAATTCCAGCGCAAAGAGCCTGCCTCAGTGACCGGCTCGTTGGAAAAACGATGAATTTCTTTTAAATTAAGAATACTGTCCGACACTCCTGCAAGTATGATTCGACCGCTATCTGCGCCCAAATCGACCGCTATGTAGTTCTTAAGCTCTTTTGAACTTGTTTTTGTTTTATTTTCAGCCACCTATAGCCTTTTCTAAATCACTAAGCCATAATCTTTTTGACGGCTTCTACAATAGAGTCAACACGCGGGATACTCGCAAGCTCCAAAGGCTCACTCATCGGCGGGGGCACATCCGCCGCTGCCAGATTAACCGGTGCCGCATCAAGATAATCAAAACCGACTGTGCCATCCTCAAACTGGTATTCCATATACTGCCCTGTTACCTCTCTTCCAGCACCACATATACAGAAACCTTCGCTGACAGTAATCAGCTTACCGGTCTTGCGAACCGACTGGGCTACGGTATCGATATCCATCGGCTTAAGTGTCCGCAGGTCTATAACTTCCACATCTATTCCGTGTTTGTCTGCGAGTATTTTGGCTGCATCCAATGCCCACATCATCATTCTGCTGTAACTGACTATTGTTGCATCAGTGCCGGGTCTTTTAATATCAGCCATACCCAGCGGGATAATATAATCGCCTTGCGGCACTGCGCCGAGCTGGCCGTATGTAGCTTTGTGCTCGATATATACAACAGGATTGTCGCTTCTTATAGCTGCTTTCAATAATCCTTTTGCATCATAAGGCGTCGAAGGCATCACGACAAAAAGGCCGGGTGCATGCATAAGCCATGCCTCAAGCGATTCTGAGTGGTGAGCAGCGATACATCTGCCGACGCCGCCCTCGGTACGCAGGACCATCGGCACCTTGGCCTTGCCGCCGAACATATATCGATTATAGGCACCAACGTGAACAAGCTGGTCCATGGCAATTGTAATAAAATCCACATACATAATCTCTGCAACCGGTCGCAGACCCCGAAGAGCCGCTCCAACAGCAGCACCGGCAATTGCAGCCTCTGATATAGCTGTATCTATTACTCTGCCTGTTCCAAACTCATTCAAAAGACCTCGTGTCGCCTGATATGCACCGCCATATAAACCAACATCCTCACCCATGACGATGACATTATTATCTCTTCGCATCTCTTCAGCCTGTGCTATAGAGACTGCATCGGCCATTGTTACAATATCCATGCCGAACTTCGCTTTAATCTCACCGCGAGCCTGCTCTATAACCTCTTTCTTTGTTTTAGCCTTCGACGCAGCAGTAATTGCCTTAAACACCTCTGTGGCTTCTCCAACCCTGGCAGCAATAAATTTTTCTGCTGCAATTTCGTCGGCAGAGTAACTTTCCGGGACATAAACATCCTTGGCCATATCTTCGACCTTTGGCCAGGGGCTATCAATGCCGAACTTCGTGGCGATTTCAATTGATTCATAGGCCTTGTCTTTTATTTCATCGAGTTCTTTCTCAGTACAAAGCTTTTCTGCACGTAATCTGTTTCGCAAAACTATAATCGGGTCCCTGTCTTTCCAAGCCTTTTCCTCTGCCTTGGTTCGATATTCACGCGGGTCGCTTCTGCTGTGACCATACCAGCGATAGGTCTTGGTCTCAATGAAGGTCATCTTATTTTTTGTTCTTGCAGTCTGAACAGCTTCACGAACGGCCAAGAACACAGCTACTACATCCTGGCCATCAACAATCATAGCCGGAATATTATAAGCAGCAGCTCTGACGGCAATATCTTCAACGTTACTTGCTTTCAGCGTACCTTCAACCTCACTGCCGGAAAAAGGCACGCTCATTCCGTAGAGGTTATTCTCCACAATTACAACCAGCGGCACAGACATAGTTGAGGCCATATTCATAGCCTCATGAAAACTGCCTGTGTTAGTCGCACCATCGCCAAAGAAAGAAAGGACTACCTTGCCTGTCTTTTTATATTTTTCCGCCAGAGCTGCACCGACCGCAGGTGCCTGATTGCCGCCTACAATGCCGGTAGAGCCAAGATTATTGCACTTTGAAACCTCAGCAATGTGCATCGAGCCGCCACGACCTTTGCAATAGCCCGTCTCCTTGCCCATCAGCTCTGCCATCATTCGGTTCCAGTGAATCTGACGCTCCTGCTCGCTGTCGGCATATTTATTGCCGATAGCGCCGCAATGACCATGACCACGATGGGTTGAGCCAATCACATCTCCGCGTTCAATAGCAGCGATTGCCCCGACCGCCACAGCTTCCTGTCCGGCATAAAGGTGCGATGCTCCCTTGATTATATTCTGACCAAGAAGGTCAAAAACCTTCTCCTCAAAAAAACGAATCTCATAAATAGACCGCAACCAGTATTTTAAATCGTCCAATCTCAATATTCCACTTTTAATAAGTTCTTTCAAATGCGGTATTGCTTTGCTTCGTTTATCATCAATACTAAAATCCATACCTGTCCTTCTTGATTTTCTAAAGTTCTATCTGACCATAACCTGGCCTGAATCGACAACCAATGTCTGTCCTGTAATTGTGCGGGCACTATCCGAGCACAAAAATACAACAGCATCAGCAATATCCTGACCTTTAATTTCGCGCCGCAGAGCCGTTTTATTCACATAATAAGGAATTACATCCTGCGGCTTTATGCCGTATTTTTTGGCACAAACTTTCATATATTCGGGATTCCATATCTTCGAGCCTTCAAAGACGTTGCCCGGGCAGACAGAATTTACTCTTATCCCATACTCACCAAGCTCCAACGCCCAGCCACGAGCAATATGTATTTCGCCTGCTTTGGTGGCATTATAAGGGGAGTTGTCCTTGCTTGCTTCAAGGCCGGATTTGGAGCTTAAGTTGATAATGCTGCCCCCTATGCCTTGCTTGAGCATAATTCGAGCGGCAACCTGCGCCATCAGAAAATACCCGGTAAGGTTGATTTCCAAGGCAAGCCGCCATTTTGCCACAGGCAAATCAACAAGAGGTCCCGCAGGCGCTACACCGGCAGCATTTACCAGGACATCAAGACCACCCCAGTTATTTAATATTGCATCATAAGTCTTATTGACCTCGGCCTGGTCTGTAACATTGCATTTTAAGACCATTGTTGAAACCGTAGGCATTTCTGTTGAAATCATCTTGGCTGTTTTCTGTACTCCCGCTTGGTCAATATCCGCCAGTCCAACCATAGCACTTGCCCGTGCCAAACCGATTGCAATGCTCCTGCCAAGACCGCTGCCGGCTCCTGTAACGACCGCTATTTGTCCTTTTAATTGTCCATAAACTGCCGATGCGGACTGTTTCTTCCTAAAGGCCTCGGATTCCCAGTTAATTATGAAATCTCGCTGGCGTTTTGTCAGTGTGGTCACACCGCCAAGTTGAGCCGCATACATCCGAATCAGGAGCGAATCATTCGTGATATCATTTATCACAGGTGCAGTCTTTGTATCGGTTGCAACAAACAGCCCGACATTTTTCACTAAAAAAGCCGTAGGACGTTTCTGACCTTTTGCGATTGAAGAAGAAATCCTGGCGGCAATATTTTTGGCATCGACTTTTTCAAATAGCATTGCCTGGCCGTTTGCATAGACAAGCTCATCAGTACTAAGTGTCCCGGCCGATAAAAGCCGTGTTGCATCTTTTCTTGACCAAAATGCAGCTGTTTTTTCACCAGCAGCGAAAAAAATCACCGGCAAATGTTGTCCTGTAGCATTAAAAACAGCCTTGCGAATTGCAAGCCTTACATCAGTAATTTCATTAGCTGTAATCTGTTTGACTGTTGCAGTTTTCAGATACGGTAGTCCTTCTGTACAAAGCCCAATGACTTTATTCACAAGTTTCAAAACTGTCTCTACGTTTTTGGCACATACGAAAATACCGTGTTTTTCAAGAAATAGGAGCGCTGGTTTATCACCGTACTGTTTTTGATAATCGTCAACCAACGATAAAACCTTCTTGCCGAGCATAAAGCCCGGGTCTGTATAAGGCACCCACAGCAGAGGTTTCACAATGCCGGATTTCAAAAATAACCTCTCGATATAACTGCGGCCGTTCTTTGCATTGACATAAGCAGACACTACCAGCGGGTGCAGATGTATTACAACCTTATCGAGTATCGAGTGAATGTGCGCTTCTACAGAAGGCCTTGCATCGGTAGTAAGAACATCGTCGCAGGCAAGCATAAGACGATTAACGACCTCCGTTTCCCTCTTATTTACAGTAAGTCGTGCAATAGCAGCATCTTTCATAATAGAACGAACCGACTCGATATTAAGCCTTCGCCAGCCCTTCTGCCGGCTCATATCTTTCAAGGCAGTACCGCTTGCCTTTATATAAATGTATTTGCCGTCATCGGTTTTGACGGATGTATTGCCGCCGCGAACATAAGCCGGATTGCTTCCGGTTGCTTTTGATATCTTAATTAAATCTGCTAAAGCCTTATCCATTTTTGTGTTATTTTCCCCTATTTATCATGTTTTCGGTCGTTTATTTCCAGAAGTTTTTGTTCTGCCTGCTTAGTCCACAGACCCATATTCAGATGTTTGGCAACCTGCGGCATTGTTTTACTTAACTGCTCCAGGGTAGTAAGACCTATATCATTGAGGTCGGGATAAACGATAATCTTTCCGGCTATTGTGCGATTTTCAACCGCCCTGATACCATCAATAACACCGTCAAGACCGGATATCGCCGCCACACTGACATTTGTATCGAGCTTTCCGTTTTCGACCTTATTCAATACAACCTTCATATCATCTATAGTCGAGCCGCTCGTCCCAATATAATATAAATGTTTCTTAATATATTCATTCAGGTTGATATCTGCATAAACCGTGGCAGGAATTCCGGCAAAAATATTTATTATACCTTTGTCGGCAGCAGCCAGTGTCGCCGCAACAACCAAAGCAGGTATCGGGGCCATAAGCACTGTATAATCGAACGCATCTTTAACCTTTGTTTTAGCAGAATTGTACGGCTTAAATTCAACTTTATTCTTGTCGGCCAGAGGTTCAACAACCTTTGTCAGTGCCTCTAATCGTTTATCATCAACATCACCCGCATAGACGACCACACCATCTACAGCCTGACAGATATTGCGCACCACATGCATCAATCCCATTGGCCCTGCGGCACCAATAATATTTATCTTGTCACCCGGGCGAATCTCGCCGGTTTGAGGGATAAATCCAATCGACTCTCCGGGATTTTCACCGGTAGTACCAATGATTCTGATTCCTCCGTAATGCACTCGGCCGATAGGAGTATTGACATCACTGGCAAATCTCCCGCCGCACATAACAATATTGAAAAGCCCGCGAGGTGCAACCTTGCTAAACAATTTTTCCACGGTTTGGACATCAGAACCAAAATACACGATATCGTCACAACTATCATCTTTCACCTCCGATATAGAAGCGGCTTTATGAACCTTGCCTTTCAAATCGGCAGGAGATGAAAATCTTGAAATCCATGTGATTTGACCGGGCTTGCCGTGCCTATTAAAAAAATCACCCAAAACGCCTTTTTCTATTTCTTGAGCTGCAACAATTAATGTTTGGCCATCGGCCTTTATGCCTTGTCGCTCTTTACAGACATACGCATCCTCAACACACGCCCAAGGTTCTACCAATGCCACAGCGCTTGATGAGAGCTTTTCGGATACGGGAATAAGCATCAAGTCGCCTTGCGGAGAAGTAATAATTCGCTGGTCCATCAAGACATATTCCTGCAAAGCGCCTTCAAAATTATACCCGAATGCAGCGTTGGAATTAGCGGTAGCAAGCCAACGATAATCGGTCTGGACAAGATACCGCTGACCAACTTTTATATTTTTAACACCGGAGCCGACCTCTTCAATCCTGACAACTGTCTCATGTCCGGGTACAGTTGCAGCATCACCGGGGACATAACTTTGTATGTGTTTAAGCACGTCCTGCTGGATGCCTGAAACTATGCCGCTTTTACGGGCATGGCCGGAAAACTGCTTCAGCAGTTTCAAATCGGAAAAACACAGCCCGACCGCTTCAATCCTGCACAAAATCTGGTACTTGCCGTGGCAAAATACCTCTTTTGACTTATTCAGAACAAGCTTATCGGGACCAACAAGCTGAACTGCCTTCTGAGTCTTCGGTACTGTGTTAGCACAACTTTTTTTCATAATCTATTATTCAAATTTATTCAGGATTTGCTGAGGTTTCGAGCTTTCATTAAATTCGTGACATTCGTCCTCGCTATTTGGCTCAAGCAAAAAACACAGCTTCTCAAAAAATTAGTTTTTCACTTTCGCATTTTTAAAGCTTTCTTTAGCCCAGATACTTGTAAGCCCTAACCCACACTGCTGCTGAAGCACCGAATGGGCATAAATGATATAAGAACCTTTAAGAAAGGTCGGCAGCAGTGGGGAAAGCTCCTGCGTTTGGAAACTATCGATAAACTTCTGGCCGGGACTGTTCATCTCGGTACCTGCGATGACCGGCAGATTTAATTTTTCAGCCAGTTCTACAACTTCGTAAAGATTCTTTAATTTTTCGTCTTTTACACCCGGCTTATAATTGCGGTCGGGTATAATATTAAGTGCCGCAGCACCGCTACTTGTCGCAACCTGTAAAAGTCGCTCCATTTCTTTCTCGCCATTACTTGTACCATCCAGCCAGGTAACAGTAGGAATAGCCCCGGCCTCCAGAAAAAATTGATTTGTATCCGCCATAAGCGGGAAAGTCCCCTTGTCCGGCACGACATAACCAACGCCGCCTCGTTTCATTGTTTTGGCACGGATAGTATCAAGCAGACTTCTGCCTTCAGGCAGTTTAAGTATCCTGGCATCTACTCCCAGCTTCTCAGACCAAAAGTCAGCCAGTGCGGGGGTTTTGCCGAATATTTTTTTGGCTTTCCGGGCATAAGCACAACAAATATGTCGCTCAGTGGGATTGCCCGACGGAGTCAGGCCAAGCACATCCTTCTGATAATTCAGCTCAGCAGGTTTTAGATACTCGTTGACTCTGTCCATCAATTCTCTATTTCTCTTTTGGGCTGTTTCGCGAAGGTTATGGAGAAACTCCTGCTGCTGCCATTTGAGCTTCGCTCTTGGAAATCCAATACCGATTGTGTATGCGATGCCCGGCTCACCTGGAGAATTTATTACTTTATCGGAAAATTCAGGTATTAATACACGCGTTTCCAGACCGGCAGAGCCTTTTAATCCGAGCTTTTTCGACGCTATAAGAAATTCATCATGGGCATCGATCACATCAAAATCGACCACAGCCGCCGCCGCCAGTCCATTCTTGCGTGCCAGCCAGGCTATTTTGCTCGGAGAGTATTCCATACAGTTATAAGAGAAGAAAGTGTGATAGTGCATATTGACTTGCAAGGCTGTCTGCGGCAAAGTTATTTCCCTATCCTTAACCCTTTTAATCAATTCGCCTAATGCCTTTTCTCTATCTGCTGAATTGAAACTATCCAGCCTTTGCTCAAGTTGTTCAATAGATAATTTTGACATATTATTATTACTTGTATCTTGCATTTTGCAAAGCGAAAGAGAAACCACACTTGACGATATTTCTCATTAAACCGATGGAAGTGTATGCAGGCTTATCTTAAAGGTATTTTCCCATGCCTCTTTCAAAACTTCCGAAACCGTTGGATGCGGGAAGGTAATATCTGTAATCCCTTCAGTGCTGCCTATCAAAGCCCTCGCCGCCGATATAAGCTCGGTTACAGCAAAGCCAACCATCGTAACACCTGTAATCTTTTCGTTTGCCTTGTTTCGGACAACTCTAATTTCTCCGACCGTTTCATTATGCCCGACACTTCTGCTATTGGCCTTAAAGAATGCCCTGCCGACCGAGACCTCAATCCTTTCTTTCTTGCATGCCTCTTCGCCTTTTCCAACAGATGCGATTTCAGGGAATGTATAGACCGCCCGCGGAATCAAAGAATAATCGCCCATTGCTGCGTTATGCCCTGTTGCGTTACCAGCCGCCACCTCAGCTTCGGCAAATCCGCCGTGGGCAAGATACGTTGTTCCAACTGCATCTCCAATAGCATAAATATCTCTGACATTAGTCTCCATCCTGTTATTTACAGCTATTGCCGAACCCTTCATAGTCAATCCCAGGTTGTCTATCGTCTCTTTATCACATGTTGCCTTGCGTCCAACACCAACAAGCACTTTTTCAGCCAGGATTGTTTGGCTGCTCTGAAGAGTAACTTTAACCGAGCCATCCGTTGGCTCGGCAGATATTACTTTCTGACTGGTCAGAGATTCAATGCCGAGCTTCTTGAACTCGCGTGACAGCATCCGGCCAACCCATTCGTCCTCCATCGGTATCAATCGCGAAAGAGCCTCGATAATAGTCACCTTTGTACCCATCGTCGAATAAACACAGGCTAATTCACAACCTATTACTCCGCCGCCGATAATAACCATAGATTGTGGTATCTGTTTTAATTCAAGTGCCTCCTTACTGCTGATAATACTGGAGCCATTAAATGGTATCGCGGGAATCTCAACCGACTTCGAACCGGTTGCCAATATAATTTTGTTCGCCTCAACTTCCAGTTGTGATGAATTATTTTGTACTACCAATTTATTAAGGCCTGTAACAATACCACGCCCCTGAATTATCCTGATTTTGTTAGCTTGTATAAGTCCGGTAAGGCCTTTACGAAATCCGTTAACTATAGCTTCTTTTCTTTTTTGGATATTTGGCCAGTTGGCAGAATATGTCGGTATATCAATACCCATCAACGCAGCATTTTTCGCCATAAGCAGTGTATGTGCACTGGCAAGTAGTGCCTTGGAAGGGATACAACCCTGGTTCAGGCATGTCCCTCCAATAAAATCTTTTTCGACTATTGCCACTGATGCACCTTTTTGTGCACATCTTATCGCTGCTGCATAACCGCCGGGGCCGCTTCCAATGACAACTACATTGAATTTTTCAGCCATCGTAAATTCCCAGAAAAATTGAATTATTCCCAAATTTTAATCTGAAGCGCAACGCATAGCACTGCTCCAGAAGACCTCTGTCGGGGTCCGATAGTTCAAACATTTCCTCGGTCGATTATTCAATAATTCCAATGCAATGTCAACATCCGATTGAACGATTGTACCAAAATTCAAAAACGTCTCTTTGCCGTTCATAGCTGTTTTTGTTTTGTAAATTCATATTTTGAACATTCGTTCTTGTTTCGAGTTTCGGATTTCGTGCTTCGTATTTTGGCGAAAAAGAGCAGTTTTTTCTTATCATAAGGCGATGTAGTATTAAATCCGTTTGTCGAACAAAGTATGCTCAGCGCAATTATTAATCAC
>CAZYWY010000014.1:0-10759 GCA_964651605.1 uncultured Pirellulales bacterium
TTTACATAGCTGTAAGCTGCAAAAAGCTGACTTGCAAGGTGCGGATGGTCTTCTCTGGTCATACCTTTGCCTATACCGTCCTTCATTAAACGCGAAAGCGAAGGCAGACCCGCAACCGGCGGATAAATCCCCCTGCCGTCCATCTCTCTCTCGAAGACTATCTGGCCTTCCGTAATATAGCCTGAAAGGTCTGGTATCGGATGAGAAATGTCATCGTTGGGCATTGTCAGAATCGGCAGCATCGTTATCGAACCCGGGTAATTTTTAATCATTCCGGAGCGCTCATAAAGTTCCGCAAGGTCGGAATAAAGATAGCCGGGATAACCCTTTCGTGAAGGTATTTCACCGCGAATTGTGGATATTTCACGCAGGGATTCACAATAGTTGGTCATATCCGTCATAATAACAAGCACATGCATATTTTCGTGGAATGCTAGATGCTCGGCAAGAGTCAAAGCGGTTCTTGGCGTAATAAGCCGTTCAATAGACGGGTCATCCGCAAGAGACAAAAACAAAGCTACATTTTCAAGCACGCCGCTTTCCTCGAAAGAATGAACGAAGAATTGAGCCACATCGTGCTTGACACCCATAGCAGCAAAGACGACAGCAAACTGGGTATCTGTCCCCCGGATTTTTGCCTGTCTTGCGATTTGGGCAGCCAGCTCGTTATGAGGCAGTCCGTTGCCGGAAAATATCGGCAGTTTCTGGCCTCTGATAAGCGTATTCATCCCGTCAATAACAGAAATACCGGTCTGGATAAAATCCCTCGGATACTGCCGAGCAGTCGGGTTTATAGCCATTCCGTTGACATCCAGCTCTATATCGCTGCGCTGCATTGGGCCGCCGTCAATAGGTCTGCCCAGGCCGTTAAACACCCTGCCCAGCATCTGCTTTGAGACGGAGATAGTAAGCGGTTTTCCAAAGAATCTGATGCGGGTATCAGGAAGTGCCAGGCCGGCAGTTCCTTCAAATATCTGCGCTACAACAAAATTAATCGAAGATTCAAGAACGATTCCAAGACGAGGATTTCCTTCCCTATCAACACACTCGATAAGCTCTCTGTAACCTACAGGGTGAGTTTTACTGACAAAGACAAGCGCACCATCTATTTTATCAACGCCAATATATTCCTTTCCGGTCAGCAACGTTCTGTTGTTTATATCAGGCATGAATCGCCTCCATTTGGTCCATTGAACGCTCCAAACTGGCCTCGATTTTATCGAAACCTGCAAGGTCGTCATTTGGTATAGAAAATTTCATTTTGATAATATCCTGATAAACTCTCATTTTTTTCACTTTTAAAAGGGTTGCTCCCTTCTTGATTGCCTCTGAGCCTCGTCTCCAGTAAGTAACAATAATGTGCAGCATTTTTGCCTGTTTCTGCACAGTTGAGAATGCATCGATTTTTTCGTAGGCATTCTGCTGAAGAAAAGCATTCTTAAACAGTGAACATACCTCCAGTATAAATCGTTGTGAATCCGGCAGTGAGTCCGGGCCTACAAGTTTTACGACCTGCTGAAGCCGTACCTCTTTATGCAGCAGTTCCAGCATCTCCGTCCGCTCGGTGAACCATTCCTGGCTGACATGCTGCGCCCACCACACAGCTATATCGTGGAGATATTCGCTGTAGCTTTCAAGCCAGGATATTGCGGGATAATGTCGTGCATTGGCAAGATTCCTGTCGAGCGCCCAGAAACAACGAATAAATCTTTTCGTATGCTGTGTTACGGGTTCGGAAAAATCACCGCCGGGTGGTGACACGGCTCCGATAATCGTAACGGAACCCCGCTGGCCATTTAGTGTTTCCATCGACCCTGCCCGCTCGTAGAACTCGGCGATTTTTGTCGGCAGATAAGCAGGGAAGCCCTCTTCTGCAGGCATTTCTTCCATACGTCCGGAAAGCTCACGCAAAGCCTCCGCCCAACGTGAGGTTGAATCTGCCATAACAGCAACGTGACAACCCTGGTCCCTGAAGTACTCCGCCATTGTTATGCCTGTATAAATACTGGCCTCTCGTGCGGAAACGGGCATATTAGATGTATTTGCAATCAGAATCGTTCGCTCCATCAGTGAACGTCCGGTTCGCGGGTCAATCAGTTGCGGGAATTCTGTCAGCACATCCGTCATCTCGTTGCCTCTCTCGCCACAGCCGATATATACGATAATGTCGGCATCGCACCATTTCGCCAGTGCCTGCTGAGTCATCGTTTTTCCTGTGCCGAAGCCGCCGGGGATACATACCGTTCCTCCTTTTGCAACAGGAAATAAAGTATCAATAACACGCTGGCCTGTGATAAGCGGAATATCCATAGGCAAACGCCCCTTTGTCGGGCGCCCGATACGAATAGGCCATCTGTGCATTAGAAAAAGATTTTTGAGTTCTGAGTTCTGAGTTCTGAGTTCTGCAATAACATCTTCTATTGTATAATCACCTTCCTGAACAACCGATTTAAGATTTCCCTTGTAAGAAGGTGGAACAAGTATTTGATGATTAAAATTTTCCGTTTCTTTTACAGTGCCGAGTACCATCCCGCCGGATACTGTCTGGCCGTTTTGCACCGAAGGAACAAAATGCCATTTTTTCGCCCTGTCCAGCGAAGGTATTGAGATTCCCCGCTTGATATAAATCTCAGACGTCGCTCTGATAGCTTCCAGAGGCCGCTGTATGCCGTCATAAATAGTGCCAATCATTCCCGGCCCCAACTCCACCGAAAGCTGTCTGCCGGCGCCATAAACAGGGTCGTAAGGAGCGATTCCTGTCGTATCTTCATATACCTGGACAATTGCGCTGTTCGATTCGAGTTTAATCAGCTCACCGATAAGATGTTCCCTGCCGACCCGCACCATCTCGAACATCTCGGCGTCGGTAATCCCCATTACTTCTATAACCGGGCCGTTAACCCGTTTTATTTTCCCAATAATCCTGTCACTCATAATGATTCTTTTCTTTCATCCGCAAATAAGGTCTTGTATATCTTCATCTGAATGTCCCTTTCTTTGCGGGAGATTCTTGTTTTTACCTGGTTGTTAAAGGCAGTGCGTCCATCAGCGGCAGTCAGAACAACACCCTGCGATTTCAACGGCAAATCCGATGTCAATTGCAAGGTGACTTTATCGCCGGTTTTGGCAAAAACCTTCGCTGCAGCATCTGCAAGAAGAGTATTATCTATTAAAATCCGTTCTTTTTCCGACGCATTTATCAATGCCGATTCAGCTCCAAGACCAATAGCTGCTTCAATAATCCAGTCTTCAAGAACTGCCCTGTAATTTGTATCACCAATCATTAAATTCAGCTTTTTCTCGACCTTGTTCATGATTTCCTGAATGACAGTCTGCTGAATACACATAAAGCTGCGTTTAAGCTCAAGTTTAATGCCAGAGAGCATTTTCTTGTGTATCGCCTCGGCCTGGAGCATAGCCTCCTTCCGGGCATCTTCCAGTATAGATTTGGCTTTATCATCAAAATATTTTAATTTCTCATCCGCCTGCTTTTGTGCTTCTTTGATAATTTCCTGCGCCTCGGTGTTCGCATCAGCCTCAATGCCGGAAATTATCGCAGTTCTGTCTTTCTCTGCTGATTCCATAAATATCAGTGTCTTTTTTTGACACTTCCTCTTTGTATCACGGGCTACCCGCCCGTGAACACACGGCCAGGATGGCCGTGCTACCTTTTATAATTTTATTCCAATCGCGGAATTAACCAATTCCCGGATTCCCGGTCTGTCCGGACTATGCCCGAGTCTGTCCGGAATCTCGACAACAAGAGGAAAACTCACAGTAAAAAGGTATCTGTTCACCAGCGGGCGAATCATATCCGCAATTTGTTCGGTGATGATAATAATACCAACCTGTTTGTCATCAAGCAGAGCCTCAAATGCACGCTGCGCCTGCTCTGCATTTGCTGCGACCTTCCCTGATACACCCAAAGTCCCGAAGCCAAGAACCGTATCTTCATCAGCTATTACTGAGTATTTCATTGTTTTACTGCATCTTGCCGAGAATCATCAATCCCATAATAAAACCGAAAATTACAATACCTTCTGCAAGCGCCACGAAAATCAGCGCCTGGCTTGCCATCTGAGGCTTTTCGGCTATGGCACCCATTGCTGCTGCACCTACATGAGAAATTGCATAACCGGCTCCAATTGCGCCAAGACCAAAAGCTATAGACGCAGCAATAAGGGCATATCCTGCCACTCTGGCAGCATCTTCACTTTTTAAAGCCGTCTTCGACTGTGAAGCTTCTCCGCTAACGGGTGTCTGTGCAAAAGCGCCGGCACAAAATACCATCAGGATGATTGCCATAACAGTAGCTAATACAACAATACTTCCTGTAATATGCAGCTTAAATTTCCTTTTTACATCGTCCACGAGTTACCTTCCTTTCTTAAGTTATCTGTAATTGCTGTTTAATGATATTGGTGTATATAATTTACCCGTACTATGGAAAAATTTCGTAAAGAATTCATAATAATTAAGCCTCAATGCCTGAATAGCAGCAGAAAGACCTTCTAAAGCTATAACCAGCATATTTCCTAATACAAGAATCACTACATAAAAAATGCCTGATGTCATCTCGGCTATAGTAAAGAAAGACATCATAAGACTCACGTGTGCAATGCCCAACGCTGCCACTCGCATAAAAGATATTGTATTTGAAAGATAACCGCTGAAAATTTCAAGAATCTCAACAGCCCATTGCATTATGAAATTCAAAATAACCAGAGGATTAAATCCTTGGCCTGTCCTGTGCCTGAAATAATGCAGAGGTTCCTTTATAAATACTAAAAGAGCGGGCAAACCAACCAGTACGAAAATTATCCCGCCCTGTGGAAATTCTTTATATTCGTGCCTTGCATAAAAGTTGCAAATATATATGCCGCCTGTGTAAATCCAGCCACCCAGTAACCCGGCTTTATTAAAAATCAGCTCCATCCATTTCCCTGTTCGCACCAGGTTAATCCAGTTGAAAACAAGGCCGATGTAGATTACACAAATGCCGAAGTACAAAGTAATCAATAAAATGTCCCCAAGATTTTTTATGGCCGAATTACCTTCAGGATGCCCGGAAACTATACCGTGGAAATCAAACCAGAGCGGTTTGAAAATGGCAAAGCCGAAATAAGACCCGAAAAGAGCGCCAAATAATACAGATGACAGGCCGCACCAGATAATAAGCCAGGAAAAAGTGTACATTTTTTTCTTTCGGACATTTTTTCTGGATGACATTGCAATAAGAACACCGATTGTTACCAGCACAAGTCCCTGGCCGACATCTGCGAACATCAGCCCGAACATTGAAAGATACAGCGGCATCATAAAAACAGTCGGGTCAATCGTGCCATATTGGGGTATTCCGAAATTACTAACCAGCATCTGGAAAGGCTCGAACAGCCTCGGATTGCGGAACTGGACAGGCACTTCATCTGCGCCTATTTCCCTGATGCCTGCCGGATACCATTCTATATAACATCTGCCGGCAGAGGCCTCCCTGATTTTTGTTATCAATACTTCTTTTTTAGCAAGAGGCAACCAGCCGCTGAAGACCATCGTGCGTGAAGACGTCTTGAAGTTCGACTGAATATTATAAAGAAGCTCTGTAACCCGCAGGTTTCTCCAAAGTTTATTCAGAGTGTCGATGTGTCCTTTGATAAGCTCATCGACCTTTGTCTCGAGACTTTTCTGCTCCTGTGTCAATTTATCAAGTTTAACTGCAAGCTCCTTGAATACGTCCTCCCTGACAGATTGCAGCTCGCTTGGCAAAGCTATTTCCGTCCAGCCTATACCACCAAGAATCTTGCGGATTTGCTCACCATCTCTTTTCATTGAAATTAACAAATAGTGAGCCACCTCGTCCTGCCTGCCGAGAAGAATATTCAACGAAGGAAAATCACGCAAACCATCCTCAAGTTTTGTTATATTTTTTACAGGTATTTTTCCTGTCTGGAGTAAAAGGAACGAATGTATGCCCCTTAATGAATTCGCGGGCAGGCCTATTCCATATAACTCAACCTGCCTTCGGATGTCTTCGAGTTTCAGGATTTCCTGCTGGATTACCCGCTGTCTTTCTCTGGTACCTTCCCGCTGTGAATCAAGCTGGTCGAGAAAATTCTTTTGCTCTCTAATATTAACAGCAATGCGTTCACTCAGGTCGGCTTCTTTTGGAGCATCAGGCAGGATGCCGCCGGAATGTAAAAAACCCTCGACTCGCTGTCTCAATTCTGTAATTTCCGGCAAAGACGTTTTCGGGTCGATTGTCGATGAAACATCCCGCACCCGGCTGTCAAGCTCCGCTGTGTTGATAAACTGCAGAACTCCTTCACGCAAAAGCACCTCGGTAACCCGCTGTGAATCCTTTCCAAGCACTACGGCAAAAAGCTGTATCATTTCGGTTGTGAACATCATAATATTATGCTTTCGAGTCGTTCCTGCGGAATGTCATACTTTTTTGCGTTTAAAATTGTCCTGACTTTTTTCAGTTCGCTTCTTTTCAAGATGAAGTAACAGAGGATAATGCCCACCGTAAAGGGGTATCCGGATAAAATACGCCGAACTTCCTGTTTCATAATCTCCTCGAGTATCCGGCGTATCAGGAGCAGCCTTGATGTACTGCCTGATGTATCCGAAGATAAAAGTGCCGACAAACCCGGGTATTTGCTTTTAATAAATCCGCCCAGAACTGCTGAAACATCCTGGGCCGAATACAGTTCTTCTATAACAGCACGGCTAAGGCTAAATCCGCCGGGAACGAGCGTAGCAAGAACCGCTTCGAGAGGCATATCATAGAAATTCTTAAACCGAATAATCCAGTCAATATTCTGCAGGTCAATCTCTACTCCTGTCAGTCTCATCGCCACACTGCGGTCCTGTTTATCGAGCTTGTTGATAGACTTTAGAAGGTTTTCATAGTAAAACTGGTCAAAGGCAATTTCCAAACGAAAAATACTGCCCTGCGATTCGACTGTATGGCTGTATTTCTTAATGATTTGATTGTAAGGTGTCCCCTCGCATACACCGGCTATCTCATCAAAGTTACTTGCGTTGATAATGATATCCATCGGTATATTATGAATAATCGGTTCATACAGTATGTAATGTATGCTCGGGTCGGATGAACGGTTGCGAATTTTCCTGTCGAAATAAACCCTGACGGCATTTTTAAGATTGTCTATTTCAAACTGATACAACAGCGCATCTATAAAGTCAACAGTATCTGTATGAACATATTGTTTTACATTTTTATAAAGGTCAATTTCTGCTTTAAGCAGTTCAAGCTCCGCCTTTTTGATATCACCGGTCGAGGAGTAAATCTGCTCAAGACCTGCAAAAGAAGTATCTCGCAGCACGGCCAAAGCCGCATCGAGAGACGCAGCTTTGATAAGCTGTTCATACAGTTCATCCGGCAGAATTTTACTGATTCTTGCGCGAAGCTTTGCGTTGATAAAAGAGTATTTCGATAATGCGCTGACCATTATTTTCCGTCCGTGTCATACTCTGTGGCCAGGATAATATTACAGATATCATTAACCAGTCTGTCTATTATATCGCTTTTTTTAAGTATGGCATCTTTTTCCGTTTGTGACTGCTTCAGCTTATCCTGCCTTATGTTCTCAGCGTCTTTTTTTGCCTTTTCAACGGCGGCCTGTATCATTTCACGTGCCTCTTGTTTAGCCTGGTTCACTTTCTCAGCATCTGTTTTCTCGGCAGACTGTTTAATCTGCAGGGCTTTTTCACGTGCCTGCTTTAGAATTTCATCTACTTTTTGTTCGGCTTGAAAAACATCTTCGATTATCTGTTTCATAGAATTCTTACCCAACCGACTGTAAAACTTCATTTAGCCCCAAAGCCCCTGTAATCTACAGAAAAACAAGCAGTTACGCAAGTATTATTAGGTTTAGAATTATCCTCGAGGAGACTTAACTCGGCTTTGCACCGGGGCATTAAAATCAGCAATATTTGCAAAACAAACAATTATAATTCATCAGACGATAATCTACAACAAAAATTCGCCACAATTTAAAAAGCTGAAAAATGCTCTGTAAAAAGACAAACAACTTGTCATTTCGAGCGCAGGCTGCGAAGCAGCCGAAGTCGAGAAATCTGGATTTATAGCAGCTAAACCAGATTTCCGAAGCGGGCACGAAGCGTGTCTCCACTCCGTTCGTTCTTATAAATCGGAACGAACTCCGGTCGAAATGACATCCTTTCTACAAATCAACTTTAAAATTGATGAAGATATTATGAGTAATGTCTTAAATCCTGCTACATTTTTCACGTAAATATCTGGAAATGAGAAAATATTATTTGCAACTTAGTTGCATTCAGCTATAATAAACAGCAAGTTCAGAAGAATTGTTACATAACGAAAGAATACGAGGTGTTACCGAGATGTCAGCGTCAGACAAAATAAAACAGGTTTTTCTTGAGCTTAAGGCTCATTCTCCATTCACTTTATTTGGTGCATTGACCGGCGTTGTGATGATGTATTTGTTCAGAAATATCAGCCATCAGGCCAGTTACCGGCTGTTTTATGTCTTTCATCCTGCACACGTAGTCTTAAGTGCGATGGTAACAGCATCACTGTTCCGGCTTCACGAAAAGACCAGAGGCTTTCTTACAATACTGCTGGTCGGTTATGTCGGCTCGGTAGGTGTTGCAACTTTGAGTGACTCGATACTCCCGTTTTTTGGAGAAGAGATTCTCGGAGCGGTAATTCCGACAGAATCAGCCGTTCATTCTAATGAAAGTGGCACCGGCCTTGAGAATGAAAGCCATCACGAGCACCATCATCAATGGCATATAGGATTCATCGAAGAATGGTACATTGTTAATCCCGCAGCACTGTTGGGGATTTTTATTGCATACTTTTTACCGAGGTCAAAATTCCCTCACGCATTTCACATCCTGATAAGTACCTGGGCATCTTTGACACATATTATGATGAACACTCAAGGGTCGCTGACAGTGGTGCTGGGCATTGGCATTGTGATTGTTCTTTTTATCGCAGTTTGGCTGCCCTGCTGCTTCAGTGATATAATATTCCCGATGCTGCTTGTTAAAACAGAAGGACAGAAATGTGTTTTTTGCAGCGGCGAGCATCACGAACATAAACATTAAAAGGTAGATGGCAAAATGAAACCACAAACAAAAAAGAAAATAGATAATCTGTTAAGCTCGGTTAAACTAAGACGAACAGACCAGAGAAGAATTATTCTCGACGTTTTAATAAATGCCCAAAAACCGCAAACGGCTGATGAAATTACAGCAGTTCTAAGCAGAGGGTATGCTAACAGAGTAACAGTATATCGGACACTGGAAAGTATGGTCGCAGCAGGACTTGTGCATAAAGCATTTATTCACAAAAGAGCAGAATATTATGAGCTTGCCAATCACTGCTCCGAAAACCAGTGCCATCCGCATTTTACTTGTACAAGCTGTGGCAGAACGCATTGTCTTACAGAAATGTCACTGCCTTTGGCAAAAAGCCCGTACAGGGGCTTTGTAATTAAAAGACAGCAGGTTCGCTTCGAGGGACTTTGCCCGGCCTGCGCCTGAAAAATCATTTTTGGACTGATTCAGTCATTATTCAAAAAATATTCTTTAAATTCCCGCAACTGCAATTTAATATATGACACAGCATTTTTACTGGCATTATTTGGTCGGCTAAACAGGAGTACACAGAAATGTCTCGTTATAAAATTTTGCTTGCGACAGTTTTTGCAGTAGTGGTTTTATATAACAATACCGGCTTATCACAGGAGACCGGATTACCAGCACCGGAGAAATCGGTGGTTATGATTCGCACCGCCAGACAGGCCTTCGATTATGTAACTCCCTGGAAAAGAGAAGGCGCAACCCGAAGCATAGGTACTGGCTTTATCATTTCAGGTCAAAGGATTCTCACAAACGCCCATAATGTCAGCAACTGCCGGTATATAGAAATCAGGAAGGAAGATACCGCCGGACGCTATCAGGCCACAGTTGTATTTGTCGGCCACGATTGCGACCTGGCTGTTCTGGCTGTTGATGATAAGACTTTCTTTGAAGGCACTGCTGCACTGGAGCTGGCGGGGATTCCACGAGTGGATAGTACCGTATCCACTTACGGTTTTCCTATGGGAGGCGAACGAATCTCTGTTACAAAAGGCATTGTCTCGCGCGTTGAAACAGACATCTATTCCCACAGCGGGGCCGATGAACATCTGGTAATACAGACCGATGCAGCCATAAATCCGGGTAACAGCGGCGGACCTGTCGTCCAAAATGGCAAAGTCGTAGGCGTTGCCTTTCAGGGTCTGACTGATGCAGACAACATCGGTTATCTTATCCCGACAACCGTTATAGAACATTTCCTAAAGGACATCGAGGACGGCAAGTATGATGGTTTTGGTTCTATAGGAGCGGTATTTTTCTCCGGCCTACACAACAGCAGCTACCGTGATTATCTTAAAGTCCCTTCCGCTCAAAATGGTCTGGTAGTAATTGGGACTTTTTTGAATTCATCAGTAGAAACGATTCTTCAGCCGGGGGATGTCATTACCAGCATAGACAACTACAGCATAGATAACGACGGTATGACACAAATTTATGGCCTGAGGTTGTCCATCTCTGAAGCTGTTGAGCTAAAACAAATCGGAGACAAACTGAATATAACATTTTATCGTCAGGGCGAAGAACATCAGGAAACCGCAACTGTGGCATTAAACAGGCCTATTCTCGAGCAGGCCCGACAATATGACACTGTCCCGCCTTATGTATG
>CAZYWY010000014.1:10769-12207 GCA_964651605.1 uncultured Pirellulales bacterium
TTGTGCCGGTTACCCGGAATTTCCTCGAAACCTGGGGTCCCCGCTGGTCGAGGGAAGCACCGTTTTATCTACAGTATCTTTTTGCCCATTCGCTTTTTCTCAACAAAGACCGGCAGCGAAAAGAATATGTTGTTATGTCCGCCGTTATGTCCGATGAGGTCAACTCTTATGCCGGCCAGTTCACCAACCAGGTTATTGAGAGCATTAACGACGTGAATATCTATAGTCTGGAAGATGTCTATAAAGCCCTTAAACAAACCACCTCTGATTTTTACCGTCTCAAGTTTATGGGCGACAACCGTATCCTGCCAATCGATGCCCAAAAAGCACGTGCCAGACACCAGATTATATTAGACAAATATGAAATTCCCGCCGAAGCGCTTCTGGAGTCAGAAAAATGATAAAGTATGTTTCTTATATCATCTATATACTTTGTGCAATTGCACTTACGTCCTGTTCCGGGGTAAGCCGCATTGACGGCAGCAGAGTCGATTTAACAGAAACAATGAAAGACTCGGTAGTATATCTTCAAATCTCCACCGGCGGATACGAGCATAGCCAGCCGTGGAAAAGCAGAAGTCTTTCAGAAGGCTGGGCATGTGCCTGTGCCGTCGGGCAGTATGAGGTGATTACTACCGCCGATAAAGTTGCAAATCTGGCCTTTATGAAGGCACTGCGATTCGGCCAGAATAAATTCATATCAGCAAAGCTAAAGGTTGTTGATTACCAGACTAATCTTTGTCTTATCCAACTGGACCCGAACGAATTGAGCAAACCCCTCGTACCGTTGAAATTTAGCGAAAATTTCCAGAAAGGCGCTGAGGTCGGCTGCTGCTGGCTGTCATTCAACAGTACAATGTATAATTCAAGAGGTTATTTCGACCGCGTAAATGTGCGTCAGACTCAAACCTCTTTTGAACAACATCTCCAATATGTCATCGCCAATGCCTCCAGCCATACCAGTTCCGGCGAGCCGTATTGCATAGACTCAACACCCATAGGTATTGCCTGCTGGTCAAACAACAATGAGGTCGGCCTGATACCGGCAGAAATCATCAACAAATTTCTTAATGCAGAAAGAGATAATAATTACGAAGGTCTCGGCAATGTAGGCTTCGCAATCTCGGAGCTTATCGACCCGGCTATGAGGAAATTTCTCAAGATGCCGGAATCCCTCAATGACGGCGTATATATAGCAGATGTCTTTAATCTTGGAACCGGCAGTGATGTGCTGAAAAAAGGCGATTGTTTGCTGAGCATTGACGGTAACACACTCGATTCTTATGGCCGATTCGTGCATCCCAAGTATGGCCGACTGTCATTCGACCACCTCATAACAGGTAAAAAAACCGGAGAAAATATACAGTTCACCGTCTGGCGGGACGGAGCGAAAACTGAGATTAGCACGAGCGTCAAAAGTTTCGAGGCATCTGAAATG
>CAZYWY010000015.1:0-6193 GCA_964651605.1 uncultured Pirellulales bacterium
GCAGTTTCTTCGAGCAATGAAAGAGCCTGCATAGCCAGTTTGTCACGGCTGAAATTTTCGACTGCAAGCCGCCGAGCGTTTTGTCCCATACTTTTTAGCTGTTCTCTGTGAGTATTAAAGTACAGGACTTTTTCCATAAACTGCTCGATATTGCACAAATCACAGCCGAAGCCTGCATTGTGAGCTTCAAGAATTTCTCTTTGCCAGCCTGAATAATTCAGCAGGATGGGTTTGCCGGCGCTGAGTGAGTCGAAAAATTTATTGGCAGAATTATTTTCCAGGAGCGGATAATTTGCGAAAATCACCATCGAGACATCGCAGGCACAAACAAGACGGGCAAGGTCCGTTTTGGGCAGAGAATCGAGGATTTCAATATTGTTTAATCCGAGCCGGCTGATTTTTTTGATAAGATACTGTTTTTCACTGCCGTCGCCTACCAATACGAAATGAATGTCACTGACTGCTTGCAGCTTTTGTGCGGCATCGACAACAAAATCCAGCCCGTTTGCCTTGCCCATCGCACCGAAGTGCATCAAGACCAGCTTGCTGCCCCAGCCGAATTTTTGCTGAACGTCCTGTCTTTCATTACCAGGCTTGAACATTTCCACATCACAGCTATTTGGTATAACCGCTATATTTTTTTGTCCAGGCAGGACTTTTTTTATGCCCTCCGCTATACCCGGTGAAAGCGCAACAATGGATGTGCTGTATCTATAAATAACTCTTTCCAGCCAAAACAGCAGCTTTATCAATACTCTGTTTTTGATGACGCCGAGCTGAATCGGTATTTCGGGCCATTGGTCACGCACCTCAAATACATAAGGCCTGCGTTTGCACCTGCCAAGAACCAGCGCAGCAATGCCTACCGTCAGCGGCGTGCTGGTGACATAAATAATATCCACATTTTTAATCCTCAGCCCCACAAAAATACTCAAAATGCAAAAGCTGACAAACGAAACAATTCTCCGCAGATACGATTGTTTATTGCCGTATCTTGTCCCGACAATAACGACGTTGATTCCGTCGATATTGAAACTCCGGTAAATGCCGCCCGCCGATTCGAGGCCGCCGATGTCGTAACAGCCGGTTATGAGTGTTACCTGATGTCCGGCTCTGACCCACCGTCTGGCGAATTCATAAGAGCGTGTGCCGCTCCTGCCGGCTGGTGTGGAAAAATGCTGATGAATATACAATATGTGCATAAATTCCGTTTTCAGCCCTGCTGGGCTTTGCGAATCAGTTTATGATAAACCGACTCCAGAAGTCTCATATTATTATTTCTCTCTGCTTTTTGAAGGACAATTTCTCTGTTTTGCCGGCAAGCCGCAGCCGCAAAGTCAGCATCAGCGAAAAAACGCCCGATGCAACCAGCCAGATGAGCAGCATCGCCGACCTTGTGCAGGAGGCCGTTCACGCCATCGGCAAGCCAGGCTGTATTGGCCTTAATATCGGAAACAATCGGGAAAAGTCCCGCCGCCATAGCTTCAAATAAAGACAGACTTGCTCCATCCCACAGCGAAGCAGACAGATATACATCGCTGCGGGCAAGCAATAGCGGAAGGTCATCATTCTGCACCTGGCCGGTAAAATCAACACTGTCTTCGAGACCTAAATCTTTAATCTGTCTTTGCAATAAATCAACCAGCGAGCCGCCGCCGACAAAGGTCATTTTGAAAGGAATATTTCGATTTTTCAATATTGCCAGTGCCTTGATAATTGTCTGGTGGTCAAAGACCGGCTCAAGTCTTCTGGTGCATACTAATCTAACCGGCTCGGTTCTGCTGTGCAGGCATCTTTCGGTAAAAGAGAATTTCGCCGTGTCGATGCCGGGCGTGACAACTTCGATTTTGCCGGCATTTGTGCCGAGTTTCACAACCCTGTCGCCAAGGTCCTCCGAGACAACGTTTATGCAGTCTGCATAATCGAATATTTTTTTCAGGACGGGTCTCCAAAAAGGTGATTGTTCCCCGGCGATTAAGTCACTTCCGTGTACTGTTACGAGCGCAGGATGAAAGCCGCAGACCACCGCTGCCAGGCCTGCGCTGGTAGCATAGTGCGAATGTACGATGTCCGGCTTGATTTTCCGCAGCAGTTGCCTTGCCCGGAGCATACTGAACGGATATTTCCACTTGCCGCTGCTGCCGGAATATCTTCTGCCAAATCCAGCGTTGTAAGTCGGCACCTGCCTTTGCGGGCCTGGCGACAAACTTATAAAATGCACATCGTGACCTGCCCGGCTGAAATAATCAATATAAGGGTCGATATGCCTAAATGTCCCCACTGAGATATAGCAAATTCGCATCTGTAATCTTCGCTATTCCACAATATTATTTTTGCACCTGCTGCCGGCAACAGCCTTTTCATAACTGCGGATTGTTAGTTCGGCTATATTCTTCCAGCCGTATTTAGCCTCGAGTTGCGGGCTGTAGTTTGATTTATATTGTTCCTGATGGGCAAGAGCATCTATAATCGCCTCAGCGAGCAAATCCGGTCTGGTCGGAGCAACAACCAGACCCGTTTTGTCGGCTGATACAATTTCGCCCATCGCTCCGACATTGCTTACTACCACCGGCTTTTTATGTGCGTAAGCTCGCATAAGCACGCCGCTTTGTGCCTCAAATTGTAGATATGGCAGGACTACAACTTCGCAGGCTGAAATAAAAGTATCTACATCCTGCTGCGGCACAAAACCAATTATGCTGCGAATATAATCCGACAGATTAAGTGACTCAATAACCTGTGAATAAGGCTTAAAACTCACACCGCGCGGAAGCGCCCCCGCAATAACAAGCAATACCTGCTCTTGTCGCTGTCGAACAATATCGAACGCTCTGATTAGAACATCCAGCCCTTTATTGGGACGGATACTTCCGAAAAATAGTATAATTTTTCGCTCGGCAGGCAGCCCCAATGCCCGGCGTGCTTCAGGCAGTGACATCAGATTGCCAACAGGCATAATGCCGTGCGGGATTACATCGACACGGTCGCCATCGATGCCCCAGTTATCAATCAGTCGTTTTTTGCCGTTCGGATAATGTACTATAAGACGATGAGGAATCTGCATACCTGCCCGCAGAAACCTCTTTCTGCTGACGAACCGGTCGTAATGAGGCTCGACATCGTGGATAGTTACAACCAGCGGAATTCGCCTTGCCAGCGGTTTTAAAAAGAGCTGTTCGAGCAGCGGCACATTCAGGCCTTGTATATGAACAATGTCGAAATTTCCCGAAAGGGCAAAGCGATTTCTGCGCAGCATATTTAACGTGGTTCGGCTGAACCTGTCCGCCGCCCAGTGCAGAGGCGATGTCCGGCCTTGTTCAAACGTCAGCGGCAAAAGGCGTCTTTTGACCTCGAACAGTTTCTTGTCCTCCGGCCAGGCCGAGCTGCTCAACACTGTAACGTCAGCCCCAGCTTGTGATAAGCCTGTGCATAAGGCGTCGGTGTATGCGTGCATACCGCCTTTGCCGGAATGTTCGACCATCAATATACGCATTGGGAAAAAATGACTCAACGTGGCACGGGCTTCCAGCCCGTGTTTGCACGGCCAGGATGGCCGTGCCACAAAAAAATCAACCGGCTTAACACGTACCCCGTGAAAGCGAGAATCCACTGCCGGCAGCCGGTTCAAGTTCAGGTTGTTCTTCTTCAGCAAATCCCTGCTGTTCATCTACGCTCAAATAAATCTGCTGCCAGTTTGCCAGAATCACAACAAAGCATATCAGCAAAGATGCCGCCCGATAGTGAGAAAACACCGGATGGAAGAAGCCGTCTGCCGCCAGAGCCGACATCAGCAGAAACATCGCTGCCCCGAAAGACCGCAGGTAAGGGATGTCACTTCGAGCCAGCGAGAAACTTCTCCACAGGCAGGCGAAAAATAAAATCAACAGGGCTGCCAGTCCGAGCAGGCCGCATCTGTCGAGCCAGCCGAGATATTCCGAGTGATAAAATGCCACCTGCGGGTCAACACCTATGGCAGCCGGGTGCATTGCCCCGACGCCTCTGCCGGTCAGCAGAAAATACGGCTGACGCCTGTAACTTGATATGATTGTCTCGTACTCTATTCCTCTCCAGCTTTGCCTGTACTGGTAGTATGATGGTAAAGAATAGTCACCTTGTCCATAATTTATTCGGAATCTTGCCAGAAAATCGAACCCCAGAGCCGTTGCGGCGCATACCGCAATCAGGCCGGCCAGGGCAAAAATAACAGAGATTTTCACTCTGCCTTTCAGAAATATCAACGAGGCCGACAACATCACAGCGAGCGCCCCGTAAGTGGACCTTGTTTCGCTCAGCACCACACCGGCCAGGCCGACCAGCAGTATAAAAATCGAAATTAAAAATGAGCCTGTCCTGCTCGAAATTCTGCCCAGGGCAAGACTGACAAGCACAAGGTAAAACATCGGTATCAGGGAGCGGGTACCTCTTTCGCCGGTAAGTCCGCCGGCCTCGACAAGTCTTTCCGTTTCGCTGATGGGCGGCTGATAAACGCCGAACCGAATCAGGATATGCAGGGCAAACATAACCAGCAAAAGAACCACAAAGAACCGCAGGAAACCTTTGACGCGCTTATAATCGGTGAAATATCGAAGTGCGAAAACAGCAGCAGCGGCAAAATGAACTACGCGAGAATGTGTAAGTGCATCGCGCGGTGACATAACCAGGCCCTGCAGCAGAGAAATCGCACTGAGTAGCACAAGGACAAAGACAGCCTTTCTAATTACACTGCTGTTGGAGCATTTCACATAAGGCACAAACAGGGCTGCAAGAAGTGTCAGCCAGGACAGGAAATCCGCAGGCGCCCAGGTCACGGGCAGACCGAGGTTGTCAGCCCGATAAATATAACCTGCGAGAATGCTGTTAAAAGCAGCGGCAGCTAAAAAAAGATAGAACACCCAGACCGGCCGCAGAACCACCAGCAGGAGAGAAATCACTATTGTAAGAACACAAAGTACTGATATAAAAATTGCCATTTTAAACCTGTTCTTATTGTCATACCCGCGCAGGCGGGTATCCAGTTATTTTATCGCAGAAGTAAATTCCCGTTTCCGCGGGAATGACAACTCTGGTTTGCATTTTAAAGTGAAAAAGTTATTAGCACGACAGCACCTGAGCATTTGAGCAAAATCCTTTTTTACCTGCCTGGAGAGCCTGTACGCGGTTTCCTGCTGTTTAAGACTTAAATAATCGAGATTTTCCGCCAGCCGGTCGAACATTGCCGTCAAATCAGCCGTGTTTAACTTCGTATCGGCGATGCAGAAGTCACCAAGTCCGAATTGTGCCATAAAATCCTCGGTCTTGGGGTGATAGGCAATCGCCAGCAGCGGCGTCGCCGCAACAAGGGCAAAAACCTGCGAATGAGTTTTATGCCCGATAAAGAACCTGCACTGAGAAACGGCCTTGATATGTTCTACCGTGCCGGGAAAATCTTCAACAATTTCGCAGCAGTCTTTGCAGGCTGCGGCTTTTATTATATCCTCGATACAGGGACGGTCCGAACCCTGCAATTCCATCGGGAAAAATCGAACCCGGCAGCCGATTTTG
Organism: uncultured Pirellulales bacterium; assembly: GCA_964651605.1. Lineage (GTDB taxonomy): Bacteria > Planctomycetota > Phycisphaerae > Sedimentisphaerales > Anaerobacaceae > JAFGPS01. The sequence goes on from CAZYWY010000015.1 coordinate 5,542, forward strand.
CTAACGGCGTGGTCGATAAGCTCGGCGAAACAGCGAATATAATTTGCCCAGGTGTCCTGCTGCTGTTTGTTTCCTGTCCAGAGGGATACGCCGATTACATTAGGCCTTTGCGAGGGCAGTTGTCGTGACTTTACCACATCGTAAAGCCCGAAAACAGATTCATAAGTTCTTAAAATTGGTTTATTGCCGATGTCAAGTTTTTGGATTTCGGCCTCTGAAGTTTTGTCCCTTACGTATATCCGGGCGGCATTGGCAAGAATTTTTTGTATCATAGTTTTGCTTTGCGGGCAGTCGAAGCTGAAGCTGCCGATTGATTGCGACCAGAGCAGTAATGGTTTATTGTAGAGCAATGTTATCGCCATATCGAAAATCTGAGGCGTTTCTATGCTCTTTGCAATTATGCTGGTTAAGTGATGTCCGCCTGTGCTAATCACCAAATCTGCCCGTTTCAGCGCCCTGAGAAAAGCTTTATTTATAAGCATCTTCAGATACGGCGGAATAACACCGGAAACCACGGCTTTGCGAACCGCAGGAAAATGTACGAGCCTTGGCAGCTTAACCTTGAACAGCAAATGAAAGACCTTGCCGATGAATCCGGCATTGATTTTTCGAGAGACATCCCAGCCCCACGGCACTACACGCACAGGTGCAT
>CAZYWY010000015.1:6203-12190 GCA_964651605.1 uncultured Pirellulales bacterium
CTGCTTGTCCAGTACTGCGGATTGCTCGCTGAGACGGTAACTTCATTTATGCCGCCGGCCTTGAGCTGCCTTAAAATAAAGTACAGAACCGCCCTGTCACCTTTATTGGTTGAGCATTGATTGATAATGAGGACATTCATACTGATTATATTTCCGGTCGGCTGAATTTTTTCCCGAACGCTGCGAATAATTCAGCCATATCGGGACGTATTGCAACAACTATGAAAATTGCCGTCACAATCGTTGTATAAGCTGCAAACATCACAGCCCAGTGGACATTATCTGCCGGTATAAAGATATTATAGAGCCACAATGTCGTAATTGAAACAACCGCTGCCAGAATCGGCGGCAAGAGGCCGTCTTTGAGATAATCATAGACCCGCATCCCTGATTTATATAAGCCGTAAGCTGGCAGCCAGAGCCCCCAGCATAAAAACAAAACGACCGCCTGTGCAACTGCCGGCGCCATTGCCGGCGTAAAAATCCCCTGCACGACCAGAATAAGTGACAGGGCAACTCCACTGATACAAATGGTGATGCACATAACGCTCAGCCAGGCAAGATGCTCCAGTCCCACCAGCACCGGCAGCCAGATGCCGAAAAAACCCCTTATAATAACAGACACAACCAGCACCCGTATTACCATTACCATTTCCTGCTGCACGGGCCTTCGCAGCCAGAAACCGAGTATATCCGGCGCAAAAATTACCAGAATGATACTGCCTGCGCAGGCCAGAACGCCGCACAATCTTGTTCCTCTTTTGACGAGGTTATTAACCTGTTCAAGCCGGCCTGCCGCATATAGACTTGTCGTCGCAGGCAGCATAACATTTTGTGCCGTAACCAACTGGCCCCGTATAAATGTCGGAATCATCGATGCAATGTTATAGATAGTGACATCCGCTGCGGTACCTGCCCAGCCCACAAGCAGAATCATCGTAGTATACATAATGCCGAGGCTGCCGGTGCGTGCCAGCGAATGAACAGCGTAACCTGTCAATTCCTTCAGGCTGGCTTTTGTAATCAGTCGCAGGTTCAGCCTAAGTCCCGCAATCGACCGGCGAGCTGTCAGATACATCCCGATTAAAGTTACAACGCCGGCCAGCACATAGCCAAGCTGTAAGACGACAATATTTCTCCAGAATACAAGCAGGACAATCACAAAAACCGCCCGCAATATATTGCCGACGACAATAACCGTGTTATAAAAAGTATAATACAAACAGCCCTGCAGGGCCCCGCTGAAGCTGCTTTCGAGCATTTTCAGTGACAGCATAACGCCAACGAGGATGCAGGTGATTTGCGCCTGGCCCGCCAGCTCGGCTGGAATCGAGGAAGAAAATATTGTTGAGACGAAAAACGACAGCGCCACAGCAGCAGCCATAACCAGAATCGCCAGAACAGCCATAACTGCAAAAGACGATGCGATGTATCTATTTAGCTGAAGGGAATCTTTCCTGTAATAAGCTGTAAAACGATTCGTTGCCAGCATAAATGAGCTGTCCAAAATCGACGGATATGCCAGCCCGTAAGCCAGCAGCGCCCATACGCCGTAAGCGGTCTGGCCAAGAATGCCGAGGATAATCGGAATCAGCAGAAATCTAACCGCAGCGGTTATGATGTTGTTGGCCCAGTTTGAGCCGACGCTCATTATGATTTGTTTGCGCAGTGACATTTATGATTTGGTGTTCGTCAATTCCGGCAGTAGAACCAGCCTTTTGTGTTTGACTATGAATTTCCGGCGGATTTTTTCTGACTGTCTATAATAAGCCGAAGCGTTTGTTCGAGAGATGTTTTCGGCCTCCAGCCCGTTGCCTTTTGTATTCGCTCAAGATTAGGCAGCCGCCGCATCATATCCTCGATGGGCATCCCATAGGCGGTTTCGATGGATACAAATTCCTTTTTGCTCCTGCTGCCGGTCATTGCAATAATTTTATCGGCCAGGGCTGTGATAGAAATTTCTTCGGTCGAGCCGATGTTGAACACCCTGCCTGATGCCTGTTTGCATTCGACAAGAGCGATAACGGCCTCGACCACGTCACCAACATAAGAAAAACATCGTGTTTGTCTGCCCGTGCCGTATATCAGCAGAGGTTCGTTTCGCAGCGCAGCCTGCACAAAGCGAGGCACGACCATACCGTATTGTCCGGTCTGTCTGGGTCCGATTGTATTGAAAAATCTGCCGACCACTATATCCAGGCCGTACTGCCGATAAAAAGCCAGCGCCAGAAATTCGTCGATGGCCTTGCTGCACGCATACGACCATCGTGACATTTTTGTGCTGCCCAGTACAATGTCATCATCCTCGGAAAAAGGCACCGCTTCGCTCTTGCCATATACCTCGCTGGTTGAGGCCAGCAGGACTTTTTTGCCGAATTTGCTTGCGATATTCAGCACCAGCTCTGTGCCGCCGATGTTTGTCTCGATTGTGCGAACCGGGTCTTCAGCGATTAGCCTGACGCCGACTGCGGCGGCTAAGTGAAAGACCACATCGCAGCTTTCTATCAAAGGCCGAATGGCTTTGGCGTTTCGGATGTCGGCCTTGACAAACTTAAAGCCGGGATGCTCTTTGAACGCTGCGATATTTTCGATACAGCCTGTGCTGAGATTATCAATGACAGCTACTTCATCGCCGTCATTAAGAAGTCGCTGCGCCAGATGCGACCCGATAAAACCGGCCCCGCCGGTAACTAATGCTCTCATAGCTAACCTTTTATGATAACTTTGAACCGTTTAGACTCCGTCCCCGTCGGCTGCGCAGCAAGGCGGCGCAGTCTTGTCATAAGTATCGTCCAATAAAGAACATAGCTTTAGTTGAAAAGGCGATTGCATTGGGTTATCTGCCATAATAAGAACAGGAGGTTTTGTCGGTTTCCCAGATTGTTACGCAATCCAGCAGGCCGGGCGATAGTTTGCCCGATAATCTCTCCCATGCGAAACTGGTAATATTCTCCACGGTAGGGTTGTGATTTTTGAAATATTCGACGTCGAGATTGAGATTTTTATGGTCAACAATTTTGATTAGCTCCCTTTCCACCACCTGCTCGAAATCACATACATTGAAATCATCCCTGCCGGGAGGCATTTTCACGGTTACCTCGACGATGTAATTATGCCCGTGGCCGGTAGGATTGGCGCATTTACCGAAGATTTCCATATTTTTCTGCCCTGAGAATTGAGCGTTCCAGAGCTTATGCGTTGCTGCGAACTCGAATTTTTCGCTAAAATAGACCATATCAAAAACCTCAGATTTGATTGCGATTGTCCTGAAAGGATTTAACTTCAGGGACAATTTATCCAGACTGGCCGGACTGAATGGTTCATTAAGTTTTGCCCAGGCTGCGCCCAAAAGTTCCGCCAGAGTAAAAAAACCGATATATTTGCCGCCTGTTATTCGCCCGATAAAAACCGGCACAGCGAACTGTCTGACAATCCTGTCAATATCGGTAACATTAATTATAAAACCGGTTTTCGGCTCGATTTCGCCTGCAAGCTCAACGGCTAATTCGAGAAAGAACGACAAGCCTTGTCCTGCCGGCTTCGAAGCAAAAGAGTTATGCCCTTCCATCTGCTCCGACAGAAATGGATTAACCGAAAATCGCACCTGCCTGCTGAGTTTGTGCATATTGCGCTCGTTATTTGTGCATCAGGCTCAGGACTTCGCTTCTGCTTCTTGGGTCTTTTTTAAATATCCCGCTAAGTGCCGAGGTTACCATTACCGAGCCGGGTTTTTTTGCACCCCTGATAGTCATACAACTGTGCGAGGCCTCAAGAACCACCGTAACGCCAAGAGGTTTCAAATTTGTCATCAGAAAATCGGCGATTTGGTAAGTGAGTCTTTCCTGCGTTTGCAGCCGGCGTGCAAAACAATCGACTATACGCGCCAGTTTGCTTACCCCCAGAATCGTTCTTTTCGGCAGATACGCAACGTGAGCAGTGCCTATGAAAGGCATCAGGTGGTGTTCGCAGATGCTGTAAAACGGAATGTCACGCAGCAGCACAATTTCATCGTAGTTTTCCGTAAAGACGCTGCGAAGATGCAGTTTCGGCTGCTCGTGCATTCCGCCCAGCAGCTCGGTGTACATTTTCCCTACGCGCTGCGGCGTGAGCTTCAGGCCTTCTCGTTCAACGTCCTCGCCGACAGCCAGGAGTATTTCCCTGACGGCCTTTTCAATTCTCTGCGTATCAATCTTCTTGATTCTCTTAGCCATTATGTCACTTTGTATTAAAAATATTTCATTTCGTATAACCGGTCATATTCAGCAGGAACATTGTCAACAATCTTACTCCAAAACCACTCGAACCTTCCGCTGCATATTCTGTCGAGCCGGAGAACAAATCCATCCCTGCAATGTCGAGATGCGCCCATTTGGCATCGCCCACAAACTGTCTTAAAAATGCTGCCGCCGTACATGCCCCGCCCCATTTGCTGCCGACATTTTTCAAATCTGCGATTTTACTTTTCATTTCTTCGGCGTATTCATCATCGCAGGGCAGCGGCCAGACCTTTTCACCGCTGTCTTCCGCAGCCTTTTGCAACTGCTTTATTAAATCGTCGTCGTTGCCCATCAGGCCCGCTTTGTACTTGCCGAGAGCAACCATACAGGCGCCGGTCAGCGTTGCAATATCCACAATAACGCCGCACTTCTGCTGCACGGCATAGGCCAGAGCATCGCAAAGGATCATCCTGCCCTCGGCGTCGGTGTTCTGCACCTCGACCGTCTTGCCGCTGAAGGTCGTAACGATGTCACCAGGTCGATAGCTGGAGCCGCCCGGCAGATTTTCCGCAGACGGTATCAGCCCATAAACCTCAACCGGCAACTGTAGCTGCGAAGCTGCCTTAACTGCAGCAAGCACGGCAATGCCACCCGATTTGTCAAACTTCATCTCCTCCATATTTGCAGATGGCTTTATGCTGATTCCGCCCGAATCAAAAGTGATTGCCTTGCCCACAAGAGCAATCGTAGATAGTTTTGATTTCCTGGTATTTGCAGGAGTGTATTTGAGGATAATAAATCTCGGTTCGTGCTGCGAGCCGCTGCCGACTGCGAGGATTCCGCCCATACCTTTGGCGGTCAGTTGCCTTTTATCAAAAACTGTGCATTTTACACCTTTGTAACTTCGGGCAACTTTTTTGGCCTCTGCTGCAAGCTGGGCAGGGTAAATGACATTGCCGGGCCGATTCGCCAGAGTTCTGGCGTAACTTTGTGCCTGGCCGATAATAGAGCCGACAAAAAGCCCCTTACTCAACCGGCTGAGCCTTTTGGCATCGGAATCAACGATTTCGACCTTGAGGGATTTCAACCGCCCGTTCTCGCTGTCACTTACATATTCATCGTAGCGATAGCTGCCAAAGTATGTCCCTTCGCCACAGAGCCGTCCCATCAAAGCCAAATCCAAATTATCTCCAAAAGCACTGTGGAGCGCCAGAGCGACCGTGCCAGCTTTTAGTTCCACAGCTTTCTTAGCCGCATTGGCTGCTGCTTTGCGGAGCGTATCAGAATTAGCTTTGTCTTTTTCGCCCAGTCCCACCAGTAAAAGCCGTTTGGCAGCCAATTTGCCGTTGCTATAGATAATCGCTGCGGTGCGTTCTGCTGCCTTGAAATCACCGAGTTTGAGCAGCTTTTTTATTTCTCCGCCAAGCCGCTCATCGAGCCCGACATTTAATTTGTCAAGCTCTTTAACATCGGAAAACAAACCCACTGCTAAAACATCCGCCCTGCACTGAGCCGGGGCAATTTTTCGCGTTGTAACTTTGACATCCATTATCGCTTTCATATTTTTTCTATAACTCCGTAATTTCAAAAATTTATTTTTTGCTTTCTCTGGTTCTGGCTCTATATCGCAGATAACTTTCAATAAAGCCATCAATCTCGCCATCCAGCACCGCCTCGACATTGCCAACCTGATAATCTGTCCGGTGGTCTTTTACCATTTGGTAAGGCTGAAGGACATAACTGCGGATTTGGTTGCCCCAGGCAATTTCG
>CAZYWY010000016.1:0-3273 GCA_964651605.1 uncultured Pirellulales bacterium
CTCAGAACTGTTAATAAAATCATCACCTGCAGGTATGAGCATATTGCAGTTGCAGCAGCCAGTCCTGCACGTCCGAGGAACCAGATAAACGTCAAATTCATAAAAAAATTTGCAAACACAGCTATCAAAGCACTTTTCATAGGAGTTTTTGCATCCTGCATTGCATAAAACGCCCTGGCAAGAATCTGCTGTGTAAAGTATCCACACATTCCTAAAGCATAGAAATTCAGTGTTTTTACAACCATATTTGTATCTTCGATTGTGAACTGACCGTGCTTCAGCGCCGCCAGGATGAGCGGTTTGGCTATAATGAAAATTCCGGTCATTGCCGGAAGTGCAACAAACACAGCGCCACGAATACCTTTGGAAATCGTTGCCTGCAACGCTGTTATATCTCTCCTGGCAGCATCTGCGCTCATTACCGGGAAAATTGCAGTGGCCAATGATATTCCGAGTATCCCCAAAGGTAATTGATAAAGACGCTGTGCATAATATAAGTGGGAGACGGCACCTCGCCACATAGGATATTTAATCGAGACACCCAACAATTCAAAGAATTGCCCTTTTTCCTCAGAACCCGAAAACCACCATGCAATCATATCATCAGCGAGTGTGTTTATTTGTGTAGCTGTCAGACCTATTATCATAGGCCCCATCAGCAGGATTATCTTTTTAAAAGGCTCCGAACGAACCTGCCATTGCGGTCTAATCAAAACACCTCTGCGGCGAAGCGGCGGTACCTGCATTGCTAACTGTACCACACCTGCAAACAGAACAGCAACCGCGACAAAAAACAATTGTTGTCTGCTCTGCATTTTTAAGAGCCGTCCTGTTAAAAAAATCATCCCGATAATAAATATGTTCAGGACAATCGGCGCTGCCGCAGGTGCGGCAAAATGCTTATGCACATTCAAAATGCCGGCAATTATGGCAACCATACAAATGAACAACATATAAGGCAACATTACAGAACTTAATGAAAGTATTAACTCGGTTTCACCGGTTCTTGCAAAGAATCTGTAATATAGCCAGATGCCTGATTCACCAAGAATTATCAGACAAGCCAAAATCAAAAATAGAACAGTTACAACCGTATTAAGCAGCTTCGCAGCCTGTTGCGGATTGTTATGTAATTGTTCGCTGTAGACGGGAATAAAAGATGCAGAAGCTGCTCCTTCACCGAAAAGTCTTCTGCTGAGATTGGGAATTTTAAATGCTATAATCCATGCATCCAGCAATCCGCTGGCGCCAAAAAAATGACCATAAGTAATATCCCGCACCAGCCCAAAAATCCTGCTTATCGCTGTAAGACCGGCAATCTGCCTGAAGCCTTTTATCATAGATACTTTCCAAGATTATTGTAAATTTTTCGGTTATCCTTTGCGTGCCAGATTGAAAGGTCTGCATCTGCCGACATTGTTGAGCAGACCGATACAAAACATACTCACTACCAGATTTGAACCACCGTAGCTTATCAGAGGCAATGTCAGGCCTTTGACCGGCATAAGACCCATTGTCATACCGACATTTATGAGCAGCTCGAACACAAACATAACCACAATACCGACAACAAGCAGCCTGCCAAAGGGGTCGGTATTGTTGGCGGCAATTTTAAGTCCACAGCCTACAATAGTCATATAAAGCCCGAACAAAACAAGCGCACCCAAAAGACCCCATTGCTGGGCAATAATCGCAAAGACAAAATCGTTATGTCTTTCATTGCCCAGGAAATCATATTTAACGAAAGGCCCCTTCCGAAAACCGTAACCTTCAAGCCCACCTGACGCAATTGCATATTTCGAGCGTGTAAGCTGCCTGCCCCAGTCTCTATTCCATTGCTCCTCAGTAAATTTTGTGCCGACCAAAATTTCGCCAAGCCAGCGGTATTGTTCAGCTTTTTCCCGGACCCATTTGCTCTGCAGAACAACCATGCTGATTCTCACCCGTTGGTAAGGTTCTATTTTATGCCATAGCAAAGGACTGACCAGCACCCCCATCAGAATTATAATCAGCAGATGCTTCGCTTTCGCCCCTGCAACAAACAACATAGTGAACAACACCGGCATCATCAACATTACGGTTCCAAGGTCCGGCTCAAGCAAAATCATACCCATCGGCAATACTGTTAAAGCGAAAGGACCTATAAGAGCCTTGAAATTACGATAGTTACTGCGGTATCGCAGATACCAGGCAAGAGTTAAGATATAAGCAATCTTGAAAAATTCTGAAGGCTGAATATTGGGTATTTGGGGATGAATGAAACTAAAATCCAGCCAGCGATAAGAACCATTAATCATCGGTGCGAATGGAAGCTCAGCGATATATTTGCTGATAAGTAAAGGCATCAGCGCCACCAGCCCAAGAATAAATATTCCGTAGCTCATACTGCCGAGTTTTCTATAATTAATGAGATTTACAGCGATGAAACCTGCCAACCCGATTATCGCAAAAGCCAGTTGTTTCTGCCAAAAGTTGCCCCAACGCTGCGTGGCTCTGCTGGCGGGACTTTCCTCGGCTGGATTACCCACAGCATAAATGGTAAGTATCCCGATGGCAATCAGCAGTAACATCGCAATCAGCAGGCACAACCTGACTGCTACCAGACGTCCTTTTAAAAATTTGAACATATATTACCAAGAATCGGCAGTAACAATACCATAGAGCCTATTTATATAACTTCGGCATATTTCTCTTGAAATTCTTAAAAGGCTATGGTAATATAACTTATAATATGCACAAGTGCTATATTTGCACTTTATTAGGCATTTTTCAACAAGTGAGAAAATTAGGAGATGGTTAAGGAAACCAAAGATGAAAAGGTTAATTCTCGCCCTGTTATTGTTACTTATTGCCAGCCCCGCCTGGGCAGTAATAAATATCACCGCAACAGACCGTGGAGGCGGAATAGTGGACGTTAACTATTCCGGAACTGAGCTGGCAAGGGCTTATGCTCTGGACATCTCTGTTGATGCAGGAATCATTGTGGGAATAAGCGATTACACCAGGGGAGATGACAATAATGGTTATGGGATATTTCCTGCCAATTTCAGCCGATATATAACCGTGCTGCCAAATGGTCAGGTGGACACTTGGGACGTCAATGACTATTCACCGGTGGCAAATGCCGCAGACCCCAACGCATTGGGCGGCTTAGGCACCGCAGGAATCACCATCGAGATGGGTTCGCTATACACAACACAAGCCCCGCCACTTTCAGGCAGACTTTGTACCATAGAATGCAGCGAGGCATGCAATCTGACCGTTACCACCAAT
>CAZYWY010000016.1:3283-12072 GCA_964651605.1 uncultured Pirellulales bacterium
CAAACGCGGCGGTGTCGTGCTTGAAAATTCCAACCCGGCAACAGTGGACCTCACAGGCGCACAAATACACGTTGGAACTGTTACTACCTTCTCCACTTTGTCATCTAACATTACTGCTCTTGCATCTATCAGCTCTGCTCTTACCTACACCGGCACACAACCGGAGCAATGGGTCGCAGTAGGCAGACCTCAATGCTGGCTCGCCAGACTAAACCCCAGACAGTGTCACGGAGATGCAGACGGAGCAGCTCAGGGCAAAGAAAACTTCTGGGTATCAACAAACGACCTTAATATCCTCATTGAAGCATGGAACAAGCCGTTGAGCGATTTGAAGGGCAACCAGATTTGTGCTGATTTCGACCATCTGCCCCAGGGAGAAAAGGCATTTCGCATCTCTACAAACGACCTGGATATTCTAATCGCAAACTGGAATATAGCCAACGGCCCGGCCCCTGATTGTCCATAATATGCAAGAAACGCTGCTTTCTTTGATATCCGGTTTATGTTTGCTTATATCTGTCGGCTGCAGAGCAGTAGCCCCGCAAAAAAGCAGTGTTGATGTCTATATAGACGGCAACGGAAAGTTCCCGAGCTATTTGGTCGGCAAATGGCAAACGGAACAGGGTGACTGGGAAATTGTATTCAACCCCGACGGCACAATAGAACACGCCATAATCAGCCTGGGCAGGGTAAAAATAAAACCCGGCCATACAACAACCGTCCCAATGGTATTGGGGGGCAAAGGGACATTCACACCCGGAAAATGGACGGTTCGATACATTCAGGAGCAAAAACACCTAATCGTCGAAATTGTCATAGACAGTTTTCGTATTGAATTAGGAAGTGACGTCGTATATGGCAAAACAAGAGAGTTTTTTTCAGGCACCATTCCGGAAAACAGTAACGTCTGGCTGGCTGAGCGGTACAACTATCCCGAATATTTCGTGAACACCGACAAATATAAAAATTACCTGCTTCCGGTTGACCCCAACGAAAATCCCCGCGAATATCTGGCTTTCATAAAAGCTAATGAGCAATGACACTCGAAATTCTAAATACCGGCAGCAATAGCGCTATTGCAATTGTTCCAATAATGCCGCCCATTATGGTTATCATAATCGGTTCAATAAGCGTCATAACATTTCTTATTGATGATTCGAGCTTCTTTTCATAGAAAACAGATATTTTATCGCAAACCGCACCGAGCTTGCCGCTTTTTTCGCCTGCTTTGATCATCTGCAGGATACCCGGTGCAATTAGATTTTTGCCCTGTGAAATGATTATGGACTCCGACAACTGGTAGCCGTCACGGATTTTTCCATCCACCTTCAACCAAAGCTGCTGGAAATAATAGTTCTGGCAGGCACCCTGCAGGACTTTGATTGAGTCCAGCAGACTTACGCCGGTATTAACCATAGTTGCCATAATGCGCATACTTCGCGTTACAACTGTATCGATAAACATCGTACCAACAACAGGCGTTTTGATTTTCAAAAAGTCAATAACTCGCCTTCCGGTAATTGTTCGCGCCCAGTAATACAAAGCTGTCGAGACAAATATTATTGCTGTTACCAGTGCCGTCATAATATTAAAATTACCCAATATATGACTGAAAGCAACCAGCACCTGTGTAATTTTAGGCAGTGCCGCACCTCTTGATTCATAGATTTTCATAAACCTCGGCAACACAAAGAACATAAGTGTCCCTGTTGCAGCCACCGCCATCAGCGCCATTATGAACGGATATGTAAGAGCCCCCTTGATACGTTTGCGTGTCTCGGACTCGAAGTTCAAATAACCGCTCAGCACGTCAAGCATTTCAGCCATTCTGCCTGAAGCCTCAGATGCCTGAACCATACTGATAAACATCGAATCAAACACTCTCGGATAATCCGCCAATGCCTTCGAGAAATTTTCGCCGGTTTTTACGGCCTCGGCAACCCGCATAATAATCAATTTAAAAGTACCATACTCTGCCTGCTCGGCTATCGCATCCAGAGCGTCACTTAGTACAACACCCGCATCGAGCATTACCGATAACTGGGTAGTGAAGAATATCAGCTCGGCTTGTTTTATCTTCGCATTCTTCAACCGTGCAGTTGTTTTACCGGCAGCTTTCGACCAGTCACCGATAAATTGCTGCGTTTCAAAATTATGACCTGGTCTTGGATTTACAGAAGACTCTGCAACTGTGGCAGCAGCAGGCGTTCTATCGGCTTTCTGTGCTGCATCCATATTATTTGTTGCTTGTACTGATGTCACAGCCATATATTTTGCCCGGTATTAAACCTTATAATTATGCTATTTCGTCCTCAGCCTGTGTTGTTCTTAATACTTCCTCGATGGATATAATCCCTGCCTTGATCTTCTCAATGCCGTCATCCTGCAAAGACACCATCCCACTCCGCAGTGCCATAGCTCGCAGTTTCTTCAGACTGACCTTGTCACTTATCATTTCGAGGGTTTCCTCGTTCGGCACAAACAGTTCATGAATTGCAATTCGTCCGGCGTAGCCGGTATTGCGACACTTCTTACAGCCCAGGCCATGATAATATTTCTGCTCTTTTACGCCTTTTTCCTCGACGATTTTTTTCAAAGCTGCCGATGGTTCATACTCGCTCTTGCAACTCGGGCATATCTTCCTTACAAGCCGCTGTGCCAGAATCGCAACAAGTGAAGCACTGAGAAGATACGGAGCAACGCCTAAATCCAGCAGACGTGTTACCGCTCCGGGCGCATCGTTGGTATGCAGAGTTGACAACACCAGATGTCCGGTAAGGGCAGCCTGCACTGCGATATTGGCGGTCGCCTCATCTCGAATCTCACCGACCATTATTATATCCGGGTCCTGCCGCAACAGGCTCCGCAGAGCGGTGGAAAATTCAAAACCGGCACCGGAATTTACCTGAAACTGGTTGATTCCCGATATATTGCATTCCACAGGGTCCTCAACCGTGCAGATATTAACCTCGTCATTATTCAACTCCGACAAGGCTGAGTACAGCGTGGTATTTTTACCAGAACCTGTCGGCCCGGTAACCAGAACAATGCCGTTCGGAGCCTGAATGACCCGCCTGAACAACTTGAGATTTTCATAAGTAAATCCCAGCGATTCGAGACTGTAAAGCATCTTCTGCGGGTCGATGACCCGGATGACGACCTTTTCACCGAAATTGCCCGGCATAACCGAGACACGCAAATCAATCGGCCTGCCTTCCATCAGCACGTGGATACCGCCGTCCTGGGGCAAACGACGCTGGGCAATATCCAGCTCTGCCATAATTTTAATACGTGAGACAATCGCAGAATGCATCTGATGAGGCGGACGCATTTTTTCATATAATTTGCCGTCCACCCTGTAACGTACCCGCAGCTTTTTGTCATCCGGCTCGATATGAATATCGCTGGCGTTTTCCCGTACCGCATTATACAGCAGATAATTTACCAGTTTGACAACAGGCGACTGGCCGGCAATCTCCTCGAGATTGCTTATGTCCTGCGCGATGTTCTCTATCAGTGTAAAATCATCCAGTCCCTCATCGTCGATTATATCATCAATCACAAAAACGTTAGCGGCAGGCAAATACGTCTGCAAAGTAGCCTTAATATCTTTAGCTGTGGAGCAGACGATTTGCACCTTGTACCCGCTGAGGCGCTCGATTTCGTCAATTAAAAATACATTCGTTGGCTCGCTGACAGCCACAGTCAGCACATCTTTCACCAGAAACAAAGGCAGCACGATATGCTCTTCGAGAAATTCTCTCGGCAGAATATCAAGAACCTTTGGGTCGCATATTTTGGGGCCTGCCTGGGCATAAGGCACGCCGTAACCGGCAGCCAGAGCCGAGGCAATTTGATTGTCAGTACAGAAGCCCATCTCGACAAGAAGCTCACCGAGCAGCTTGCGATGGCCTTTTTCCTTCTGTTCAGCCAAAGCTGCTTCAATCTGCTCTGCAGTAACAATACCACGTGTGAGCAACAACTGCCCAAGCTGCATCTTGTTTTCCAGTGCTATCTGACTCATATCATATCAAACATCAAATATCAAAAATAAAAATTGTGGAGTCCCTTTGGGACGACTTCCTTAATTTTGCATTTTGCATTTTAATCTTTCAATTTTTTAGGTGAAGCTCTTGACCGCATCGGTCAGCTCGTCGTAATGGTCAAACTCACTTTCAAGACGTGTGATTTCCAGAATCTTCCTGCAGTTTTCATCGAGGCCGGCTATTCTGAATTCCCGTTTGTTAGCTCTGCAGTAATCACGCGCCCATAACAGCTTTCCCAGACCTTGACTATCTATAAATTCTATTTCTTTCATATCAAGTACAATGCCGGTTTTGGATTTGGCTATTACATCGCTGATTGTTTTCTGGAACATCTCTGCAACTTCACCATCCAGCTCACCCTGGAGCTGAACAACCGTTACATCGTCATAGTCCTGTATTTTTACTTTCATCTGATTAACGTCTCCACCGCTGCGGCATCATATTCGGAAGCTCCGTCCCTGGATATTTCGCCATAACCATCTCTTATACTCTCCCAGAGCTGACCCACATCACTCTGGAGAAACAGCCTGCCGAGCTTTTCATCGAACTGAGTTCCGAGGTTCTTTTCTATTTCAGCCAGTGCCTGCTGGACAGACAAAGCATCTCTATATGTCCGCTTGGATGTCATAGCATCAAAGCTGTCGGCCAATCCGACTATTTTACCAACCAGAGGTATCTGCTCGCCGGCTATGCCGTTAGGATATCCCCTGCCGTCGATTCTTTCGTGGTGACATAATACGCCCGGCACAATCTCCCGCATTTGTTTTATCTCGCGCAGGATTCCCGCTCCTATGGACGGATGCGCCTTTATGCAGGCGAACTCATCTTCCGTCAGCCGGCCGGTTTTGCGCAATACAGCCTCGTCTATTCCGATTTTTCCAATATCGTGAAGCAGACCGGCCAGATATATCTGGTGAATCTGCTCTTCATCTATCGGTTCTGTCGCTGAAAGCCTCTCGGCAATCCACCTGGAAATAAAGGCCACTCTTGCAGAATGACCGTGTGTATAGGTGTCCTTGGCATCAATGCTGGTGGTCAAGGCCTTGAGTGAACCAATGAATAAGTCCTTGAGGTCTTTAAACAACATTCCGTTCTCGATAAATACGGCACATCCGCTTGCAACCGAATTAAAGAGTTTGACGTCGGTACTGTCGAAGTCCCGCTTTCCAATTCTGTTTATTGCAACCATCAGGCCTATTATGGAGTTGCCCGGCAGATTTTTACAGGTACTATGCGGCTCAGTTTTTTCCTTGCCGCACAAAGGAACAGCAATAATGTTTTTTATGCTGGCCGGCCATTCATATTTGAAGGGAGAATAAACATCACTATCCAGCAGCGCCTCCTTACCGCTGTTTATTTCGTCAATCAGCCGATTATATAAAACCGCCGATGTCTGCTCATCAATATCTATCAATCCTGAACCGGCTGCCAATACCAGTTGCTGCTGATTGTCTATCACCCTGTCCAGCAATATTGCGATACCTTCTACAAAAACGATTTCGGTCAGGCTGTCACAAGCCATCTGCAAAAAACTTGAATCCAGCTCGGTGACACGCATATTCGTGCTCAACTTGTGTAGCAGCACCAGTTCCTCGTATACCCTCGCAAGTTCGGTGCCAATCTCTTCGATTTGTTCCTCGTTTTTTGTCTGCACGGCGAATTTTTCCGCCAGCAGCCCGAGCATTTCAGTCAAATAGTCACTCGCATCAGCAGTCTCTGTTATGCCCCGATATTCCGCATTTACAGGCTCGGAATTTTGTGTTTTGCCCATATCAATAAAGGCTGCTGCAACAGTCTGCTGTGCCGGCGTCAGAGGAACCGCCAAAATAGTATTACCCTCGTTAAACTGCAGGACACCAGAACCTCGGCTGTCTAAACTCTGCCCCTGAGAAAAACTATTGAAAACACCGCCGACAAGACGTTTTAATTGCTCAGGGTCACTCTTAAATCGTCCACCCTCAGATAATAAAAGGATGTCACCCTCGGCATCGCAGAGAACAAAATTATAACCAAACTTCTTTATACTGTAACCAAACTTCTCTATTTGCCGAAGCTGTACACGGTCCAAACTATGCTTAACAATATTCACACCGACTCCATGTTGATATATACTTCAGTTGTTCAAACACCGAAATACTGTGACTTATTCTCTACAACAACTTCACCGTGGTATAAAATATCTTCGATGTTCCCCAGCAATTCCCTTGGACTAAACGGTTTGCTCAAACAAGCGGATATTTTCATATTTTCCTGCTGTTCCTTTGAGATGGCAAAACTCCTGGCGGTCAACATAACCACCGGAATATCCTTTGTCTGCCCGTTCTCTCTGAGTTTCTGGACAAGCTCGATGCCGGACATAATCGGCATTTGAAAATCAGTTACGATAATATCCGGATTTTCCGCACAAGCCGTTTCATACGCCTCGGCACCATTACTGGCTGTTAGCACCTCATAACCATTGTTCCGCAGCTTAATTGCCACCACATGAACTATATGTATCTCATCATCGACAACCAATACTTTTTTCCCAGTCATCTTTTTACCTCCACCATCAAAAAAGTTAAATATCAAAAATTAAAAATCAAAATTGTGGAGTCCGCCTTCGGCGGACGACTTTCCTCAACTTTGCATTTTGCTCTTTGCACTTTGATTTAATAATGGCAGCTCGAATCCAAAAGTGCTGCCCTTGCCGACCTGACTTGTAACAAATACACGACCATTGTGAAGCTTTTCGATAATTTGTTTTACAAGATTCAGGCCCAGGCCGGTTCCCTTGGCCTGTTTGTTGTTTGCACTTACTCTATAATATTTTTCAAAAAGGTGTTTAATTTCATCCTCCGGGATACCCACTCCCGTATCTGTCACTCGAACCCGGGCCAATCCCGCAACCTCATCAACCTCGGTCTCAATCCTGACAGCGCCGCCGGCAGGAGTATATTTGACAGCGTTGCTCAGCAGATTTACAATCACCTGCGAAAGCATATCTCTGTCAACATAAACCTGGTCGAAAACAATCGGTTTTTGACCGATTACCTTGATATTTTTCTCTTCAGCATAGTTTTTTATCATCTGCAACTGTTCTTCTATCAGTATTGTCAGGCTGAGCGGTTCTTTGTTGATTTTCATAAGACCTGATTCGATTCGTGAAGTATTCAGAATATCTTCTATCAGCCTGTTGAGCCTTGTAGCTTGATTCTGAATCACCTCGTAAAATTCCTTTCTTGTTTTTTCGTCGTCGGCCTCGCCGTCAACAAGCATCTCCGAACAGGCGGTGATAGAGGCCAGCGGAGTCTTCAGCTCGTGTGAAACGTGGCTGACAAAATCGTCCTTAAGTTTGGATACTTCCTTTTCACGTGTAATATCGTGCAATACCGCAACTGCACCGGCCGGCTGCTGATTCTGGTCATAAACACAGGAAACTATGCAATCGTAAGTTCTCTGCGTCGATTCCTTTGACAGGACAATGTCCCGTTTTGCAGCCTGACCTTTACTTTTGCTGGTATGGTTCAGAAAATCAAGAAACTCATCTTTGTCCGAACCTATCAACTCTCTGAGCGGTTTGTACTGTGATTTCCTGAAATCAAAGCCGAAAAGTTCACCTGCCACCTCGTTGGCCATCAACAACTTGCCAAGCTCATCAATAACAATCACGGCATCGCGAATGCTGTATATAATCGCCTCAGTATTCTTTTCACGCCTTTTAGAAAGCCTAAGCTGCATCTGCAATTCCTCGTTCTGCTTCCGGCATTGTTCAATGTTGCCTGCGTATTCCTCAAGCTGCCCGCGGATTTCTCTGCAACAGGACCGAAGACAGGCCACAGGAGACAGAAGACAGAAGTAAAAAGACCGTCTATATTCTGTGTTCCGTGTTCTGTGTTCTGCATTCTGTATTTTAAGCAGTTCGGCTATGGACGTGACAGCTCCAGCCAGTCTCACCCAGACCAGTCCGAGCATAATCACGCCCACAGCAACTGCAATATATATACATAGAGACATATTCAAAACCACAGCTCCGCTTTTAAAGTACCAGTGTCAGGAAACCAGGTGTCAGGGGTCGCTGGGAACTCACAGCCGACCCCTGCCAACTCACTCACCCTTCCTTTATTTTCGCACCCAGCCTGAAGCATCTTTCTGGTCAACTTCTGCCGACATAACTCTCTCCAGCTTCTTTGCTTCTTCCGGGCTGACTTCAGAGAGTATTCTTTCTTTCAGTCTGATTGCTTCAAGATAAGTAGGTCTCAGATTAAGAGCCGATGCAAGCTCCCTCATCGCTGCAACTTTGTCGTCTTCCATATAACGAGCCACCGCTCTGGCGTAGGCATCTTCGGCCAGTCTTGACCTGTCAATCCACTGCAAACCTTCTTTGGCGGCAGTTCGCTTACGGCTTATATCAGCCGCCCTTGCCTGGCCGTCAGTTTCACTTGGTTCTTCTATAATACGCGGTGTAAGCAGAACCATTACTTCCTGCCGCTCGGTCTTGTCGTTTGTTCCTCTAAAAAGCGCTCCGACCAGAGGCAAATCACCAAGAATAGGTATCTGAGACCTGCCTGTGGTTACGACATCTCTGAACAAACCGCCAATCACAACAGTTTCGCCGTCCTTAACTATGATATTTGTCTTCACCTCTGCTGTTGTCTCATCGGGAAGTCCATCCGCATTTACTGTTGCAGTACTATCCTTTGGGCTGATATCCATCCTGATATAGCCATCGTTGCCAATATATGGCCTGAACGCAAGCACCGT
>CAZYWY010000017.1:0-9944 GCA_964651605.1 uncultured Pirellulales bacterium
TAGAGACACTCAAGCACTTTAAAAATGATGCACGCGAGGTTAAAGCAGGACTGGAATGCGGCATCAAACTGGCGGGGTTCGATGATATTAAAACAGATGATGTGCTTGAATTCTATGAAATTGTCAAAATAGCCAGGGAATCTTTACAATAGGAGTTTTGAGTTTTGAGTCCTTAGTTTTGAGTTAATCAAACTCAAAACTCAACACTCAAAACTTAATAACTAACAATGGCGACTCGAAGACAGGAAAAAGTAGCAGCGGCAATTAAAAAAGTGGTTAGCGACGCTATTTGTAACCATCTGAACGACCCTCGCATAGAAGGTCTGGTAAGTGTGACAGATGTTGATGTAGCTGCTGATTTACGAAATGCCAATGTATATATCAGCATTTTCGGCTGTAATGAGTCTGCTCAAAAAAAAACTTTTATGGCTATAACCCGTGCAAAAAACAGGATACAGTCCTTTGTGGCACAAGGTCTGCAAAGCAAATTTTGCCCGGTTTTACATATTCATCTGGATGAAAAACTTAAAAAAACAATGGAAACACTAAGGCTTATAGATGAAGCAACAGCGCAGATAGAGCAAAAACAGCAAACAAGTTGATGAGTAAAAACGTAGATATGTCATTGCGATTCTGCATTTTGTTATGAAAAACAGCAAAGAATATTCAAAGAAAATACAAAGTCTGTATCGTTCGCTCAAGCGTACGTATCCCAAGGTTTCCGGCAAAGCAGCAGATGAGACTGCTACCCTGGGGAATCAGAATATAGTACAGGCGTTAGTCTGCGGAATAGTAGGCGAAAAGTTCAGCCAGTCGGCCACTGAGGCTGTGATTAAAAAATTTGCCGGGTATTTCGTTGACTTGAATGATATGCGTGTTGCCCGTACAGAGGAGATTGTCGAACTGCTTGGTGTCAATGCGGTTGAATCTCTGGGGATACCTGCGACTATACAGAACTGCCTTGCAGCTATCTTCAACCAGTATCACAAAGTGTCACTTGATGTCCTTAAAAAACTTGGCAAACGCCAGGCCAGAGCAGCTCTTGAAAAAATCGAAGGACTAAGCTGTTTTGTTGTCGATTATTGCATGCTCGTTTCTCTTGGCGGACATACTATTCCGCTTACAGACAAGATGATTACATATCTAAAAACCAATGGCCTTGTTGCTCCCGAAGCAGATACAGCGGGAATAGCAGGTTTTCTGACCAAGCAGATTTCTGCAAAAAACGGCTATGAATTTTACTGTCTTTTGCGACAGGAAAGTGAGGCTCCTCGCCTTGCTGAGAGCCATACGCCTGCGATTCAGGATAATGTAAAAAAACATGCCCCGATAAAGCGAACCTCCGGGGGCAAGTCAAGTACTAAAAAAACAACATCCTCAGAAAAGACTAAACCGGGAGCATCAAAGAAAAAAAAGACCAACTAAGAAGATGCCGTGTGAAGCAATTTTGAAAAGAAAGGTAAAAGTAAAAAGTTTGATATTTTTTAACTTCTCCCTTTTATAATGTTTTTTATTAGAGAAATGTAATGTCAGAACAAATACTTAAGTTAGGTATTCCGGCGGGAAGCCTGAAAAAAGCCACAATAGAGCTTTTTGAAAGGGCTGGTTTTCATATCGCTGATTCGGAAAGAAATTATTTTCCAGGTATAGACGATAGCCAGATTCAGCTTGTAATGCTAAGAGCGCAGGAGATGAGCAGATATGTAGAGGATGGTGCTATTGATGCCGGTATAACCGGTTACGACTGGATAAAGGAAAACAGCTCGGATGTAATTGAAATTTGCACCCTTCCATACAGCAAGGCTACAAGCAAACCAGCTCGGTGGGTTTTAGCAGTACCTGATGAATCAAAAGTTCAGAATCCCGCCGACCTGGTCGGTGGAATCGTAGCTACCGAATTGGTGAATGTAACTAAAAGGTATTTCGCCGATAAAAAAATAGACGTAAAAGTGGAATTCAGCTGGGGAGCTACCGAAGTCAAGGCCAGACTGGTCGATGCAATTGTGGAGCTGACCGAGACAGGCTCATCTCTGCGTGAGAATAATCTGCGGATTGTAGATATAGTGATAATTTCTACGACGAGATTTATTGCCAACAAGCAGGCGTGGACTGTTCCATTCAAACGTCAGAAAATCGAAAACGTTTCTATCCTGCTCAATGCGGCAATAGAGGCACGCAGCAAGGTCGGCCTGAAAATGAACGTTGAAAAATCCAATCTGGATTCTATATTAAAGATACTGCCGGCAGAGAAAAGCCCGACGATTTCCACGCTCGCAGATACGAAATACGCAGCAGTGGAGGTGATTATTGAGGGCGATATTGAGCGTTCGCTGGTTCCGGCTCTTAAGCGTGCGGGAGCTTCTGGGATAATTACATATCCTCTCAATAAGGTTATACACTGATTTATTGCTCGTCGCTCGTGACTCGGACAACGGGTCACGGGTTACGAGAGACGACAAAGATGGTTAAAAAAATTGCCATTTTAGGTTCGACAGGTTCAATAGGCAAAAATGCGCTTCGAGTAATTGAAACTCTTTGTCCTGTATATCAAATCGTCGCTCTCAGCGCCCATAGCAACGTGCGGCTTTTAGCCGAACAGGTAAGGCGATATAAGCCTCGTTTTGTAGCTGTAACAAAAAAAGGTTGTGCCGAGGAACTTCGTGATTTAATCGGATATTCCGAGGTTGAAATTTTTGCCGGGCCCGAAGGTTTAACTGAAATTGCCCGACTGGCTGAAATAGATATAGTACTTGCAGCAGTTGTAGGCTCGGCAGGACTGCGTCCGGCACTGGCTGCTGCAAGAAGCGGCAAACATCTTGCTATTGCAAACAAAGAGTCACTTGTTATGGCCGGTGACCTTCTGATGAAAGCGGCACACGAGAACAACAGTGTTGTTGTGCCGGTGGATAGTGAGCATTCAGCGATTTTCCAGGCAATGCTGGCAGGCAGGATGAATGAGGTGGACAGGCTTATCCTGACGGCTTCGGGGGGACCTTTCAGAACTATATCAGCCGAAGATATGCAAAATGTTACGCTTGAGCAGGCACTGGCTCATCCGGTCTGGAGTATGGGTGCCAAGATTACTATTGATTCTGCGACTATGGCTAACAAGGCATTTGAGCTTATCGAAGCCAGATGGCTTTTCGATACACCGGTGGACAGGATAGATATTCTGGTTCACCCGGAATCCATAATTCATTCGCTCGTTCAGTTTGTGGATGGTTCGGTAATAGCGCAGCTTGGCTGGCCTGATATGTGTCTTCCGATTCAATACGCTCTTACATATCCTGAGCGTGTTGCCGGGATTGCAAATCCTGTCAGGTTGGAGCAAATCGGGCGGTTGACATTTGAACGACCGAATATGAAGAAATTTCGTGCCTTGGCGCTGGGTTACGAGGTCGCACGGGCAGGCGGAACAATGCCGGCAGTGTTCAACGCCGCCAATGAAGCTGCTGTTGAAGAATTTCTGGCAGGCAGAATAAAATTTATTAATATTGTGGAGCTTATAGAACATTGTCTGAACCGGCATAATATAAAAAAGAATGCCGGCCTTGATGATATTTTGGAAGCTGATGCCTGGGCCAGAAAAGAGGTCGCCCGCAAATTGAAAAGACCGGTTGATGTAACAATACTTTAGTTTGAAATTGCTGAGGTCAAATAATGTCGAAAATTACGGAAAATTCTTCGTCTTCGTCTCCGACTCCGATTAAGGATGGCAAAGCTAACGGCGGGGTCATTCGCAAATATCTTCGTGTTGTTTTGTTTTTTCTATTTCTGAGTGTAGTTATTTTTTTTGTTATCCGCAACATCGGAGCATTCGGAAATGTATTGCTTGTTATGCTGGGCTTCGGGGCAGTGGTACTGGTTCATGAATTCGGGCATTTCATAGTGGCAAAAGCATCGGATATAAAAGTTGAAGCGTTTTCAATTTTTATGCCCCCGATACTGTTTGGCATCCAGAAGACGGAAAATGGCATTAAAGTCCGCATTTTGCCGGAGATTTTCCCGAAAGAAGGTGACAACACCGGTGAGGGCATTCTGAACTTCACAATAGGCAAAAAAGGGCAAGCCGGCGAAACAGAGTACCGTATAGGTCTTATCCCGTTCGGCGGATTTGTCAAAATGCTTGGACAGGACGATATCGGACCAGCAAAAAACAGTAAAGACCCGCGTTCTTTTGCAAACAAGCCGACTCATATTCGAGTCGCTGTCATAGCAGCCGGTGTTATCTTTAATGTTATCAGTGCAATTATAATTTTTATGATAACATTTTTGGTAGGTATAAACCTGTATCCTCCTGTTGTTGGTGGCGTGGTGCCTGGTTCCCCGGCAGCACTGGCAGGTCTAAAGCCGGGTGATGAGATAATTGAAATTGCCGGCAAGAGAGCCGACCTTGATTTCACCAATATAGGCATAGCAGCAGCACTATCAGGCAAAAATGAAGGAGTCCCGATGACTGTCAGATGTACCGACGGCAATGAACGGGATTTACTGCTTGTTGCAACAAAACTGCCCGGTGCACCGATGAAAGTTTTCGGTATTGAGCCTGCGGCAAGTCTGATTGTAGCTCAGCTGCCAAAATCTGATGCAAATTTGTTACTTGGAGAAACCGGTCTGCAGCCGGAAGACCGTATTACATCGGTCAACGGACAGGATATCAGGGGAAACTGGGAGCTGATGGAAATCCTGCACAGCACATTTTCTTCTGAAGCAACTATACTGGCAGAGCGAAAAGATAAGGACAGACAAAGCAGACAGATTGAAACCAAGATTAAGCTTTATTTGAATGTAGCCAATGTCTCTGATGTTAATTTGCCTTCCGATTTAAGCAACATTTATTCGATAGTACCGCGACTACAAGTAACTGAGGTGCAAAATATCGCAGACGGTTCGGTAAAGGACGTCAACACGCCTCTTCAGCCTGGTGACATTATTGTCGCTGTAGATGATATAAATAATCCTGTGTACACGGAACTTCGAGATATCGTAACACAACATAAGGATATGCCTTTGCCTGTAAAAGTCCTGCGTGTCAGTGCCGATGGCCGGCAGAGGACAGTTAGTATTACAGTTACGCCGAAACAGCCAAAAGGCAGTAATAAAGTTTTAATTGGAGTGGCACTTACTCTCGATGCTGCTCATCCGGTAGTTGCAGGGACTATCGACACGGGGCAGGGTGTAGAAAAACTGCAGATTCCATCCGGTGCGATTATAACAGCCGTTGATGGCCAGGCAGTTGCGAGCTTTTACGATGTAATCAGAGAAATTAGAAAATATCCGGCCGGGGACCGAATCACAATTGACTGGCGACTTAATGAGGAAACAGCCGACAGTGCTGCTTTGACTATCGGCAGCCCGGAGAAGTTTATTACTGTAAAATCTGCACCTGCTGTGAGCATTCCTTTTGCTATATTACAACGCTCTTATAAGGCTACCGGGCCGATAAATGCAATAGTAATGGGTTATCGAAGGACAGTTTTGTTTGTTGCACAGACTTATGTTACATTGAAGCGGCTTGTAGGCGGACTTGTCAGCCCTAAAAATCTGATGGGGCCTGTTGGCATTATTAAACTGAGTTACCAGGTTGTATCTGAAAGGCCGATGATTGTTTATATATATTTTCTTGGAATGATGAGTGCAATGATAGCAGTATTTAACTTCCTGCCATTACCGCCCCTTGATGGAGGATTTATTGTGCTTCTGATTATCGAGAAAATAAAAGGCTCAGCCCTGAGTGAAAAAGCTCAGACGATAATCGCATACACCGGCTGGTTATTTATTCTGGCGTTATTTCTGTATGTAACGTTCAATGATATTCTCAGCATAATTTTAAAGGTGCGAGGGGGCAGTTAAATAATCAACAGGATTTATTACTAACATAAGAAAGGATTCGAAAGTGTTGGATTTAATGGAAAAGAAAGCATCGCAACAATATCACCGGGCTATATTCGATGCTTTGAAGGAGCAGGACCGGCAGGTCTATGACTTTATCAACAAAGAGTATCAGAGACTTCAAAGTACGTTGCAGCTTATAGCTGCGGAAAACAGATGTTCACAGGCGGTTCTGGCGGCTCTTGGCTCGGTGATTCAGAATAAAACTACCGAAGGTTTCCCCGGCGCAAGATATCACGGCGGCTGCGAAGTCGTGGACGATGTAGAAAGACTGGCGATAGCACGGGCAAAGGAGGCATTCGCAGCCAGATATGCAAATGTTCAGCCTCATTCGGGAACCAGCGCAAACCAGATTGTGCTTACCGCAATGCTTGAGCGGGGCGACAAAATCCTCAGCCTCGGCCTGGAACAGGGTGGCCATGTCTCGCACGGTGCAAAGGTTGCGTTCAGCGGCAAATTTTTTGATACATACAATTACTGTGTCGATAAGGATACTTTCCTGCTGGATTATCAGGCAATAGCGGAACAGGCGGCGGCTGTCAGGCCCAAGATGATTATTTGTGGAGCAACCGCTTATTCGCGAACGCTCGATTTTGGAAAATTCAGAGAAATCGCCGACAGCGTTGGTGCATATCTTATGGCGGATATTTCGCATATAGCAGGCCTGGTCATAGCAGGGGCGCATTCATCGCCGGTGAACTATGCACATTTTACAACCACAAGCACATATAAGCCAGGTGGTCCCAGAGGCGGGCTGATACTGATGGGCGAGGATTTCAAACAAACCATCAGGAACGAAAGCAAAGAAATACCGCTCTGGCAGCTTATAGATAAAACAACTTTTCCGGGAGTGCAGGGGACACCATATCTGAATAATATCGCAGCCAAAGCGGTCTTTTTCAAAGAGGCCGTCAGCGATGAGTACAAGAAAAGGCAGTTCAAAATTATTGAAAACGCCCGCAGACTTTCTGATAATCTTGCCAACCTGGGCTACGATATAGTAACAGGCGGAACAGATAACCATATGATTTTAATAAATGTGGGGCATCTGCAACAGGGTTTGACAGGCTGGATTGCGCAGAAATGCCTCGAAGATTGCGGCATTATCGTTAATATGAATCGGCTGCCTTTTGATACAAAAAGCATCTCCGTTACCAGCGGAGTCAGATTAGGCACTCCTGTTGTTACAAGAAATGGTATGGGGCCGGAACAGATGGACGAAATTGCTGTTTTGGTAGATGCTGTGTTAAGAGTTGTAAAGGTTGTTTCCGACCGTCAGTACCAGATGGAAGGGACACTTGCCGAACAGGTAAAAGAAAAAGTCAGGCAGCTTTGCAACAGATTTCCATTACGTTAAAACTTCGTTTATTTTGTAAAGTTAAAATAAATGAAAACGGCTCTTGTTTGCGACTGGCTGACCGCAATGCGCGGAGGTGAGCGATGTCTCGAAGCGGTATGTGAACTGTATCCCGATGCGGATATATTTACGCTTTTTCACATTCCTGGTAGTGTTTCGCAGATTATTGAAAAACATAAAATTGTCACCTCATATATCCAGAAAATACGCTGTAAGGATTTCAGGAATTTTCTGCCGCTGTTCCCGAATGCAATGCGCCGGTTTGATTTGAGCGGTTACGATGTGATTCTCAGTTTCAGTCATTGTGTTGCAAAAGATGTCAGAGTACCAGAGTCTATCGCCCATATTTGCTATTGTCATACACCGATGCGTTATGCCTGGCATAAACAGGACGAATATCTTGCGAAATTCAAATGGCCTAAAAAACAGCTTGCCCGTATATTGATGGCTTATTTGCGATACCAGGACAAAAAATACTCTGCCTCGGTGACGAAATTTATTGCCAACAGCAGAAATGTTCAGAACCGTATAAAACAGATATACAACAGGGATTCTGTGGTGATTTACCCGCCGGTTGATTGCACAAGATTTAATATGTTTCAGACAGATGATGGCTATTACCTTATAGTTTCGGCTCTGGTGCCTTATAAAAGAGTAGATATTGCAGTCAGGGCATTTGGAAATTCAGAACGCAAACTTGTAATAATCGGCAGCGGCCCGGAGCTGGCAGAGCTGAAAAATATTGCAAAATCCAATATCACTTTTATCGAAAAATCCAGTGACATACTAATAGCTCAGTATATGCAAAACTGCAGGGCGTTGCTGTTTCCGGGCGAAGAGGATTTCGGCATTGTTCCACTTGAAGCACAGGCCTGCGGCAAGCCTGTTATAGCCTTTGGCCAAGGCGGGGCTCTGGAAACGGTAGTCGGCCTTGAAAGAAATTTATCAAACAAAAGTTGTGCGACAGGAGTATTTTTCTATCAGCAGGATGAAGCTTCGCTGTTGGAGGCTATTTCCTTTTTTGAAAAAAACTCCGGCAAAATAAATCCTGTTTGCTGCCGTAACAACGCAATCAGATTTGACCGCCCAATATTCAAACAGCGTATGAAACAATATGTTCAGAGTGTCCTTGATGCTTGAAATTTTTTACCGGACAGGTGGATGCTCAGGGTTATGTCGATATATACCGAGCTTGTTTTGTTTGTGCTGGTCCTGAAAATAAATCAAAGCGGCGTTCTGTGATATGTTTTTTATATCAGCCGGGTCGGCTGCGATATAACCGGCTTCATCAGGTACATTTTCAGAATTATATTTTATACCCTTGCGTTTCGCATAAAAGCTGATGCGAAAGTCCGAGACTGCTATAACGTCGTTTTTGTTGGTGTTGTCCGTCAGCCATTGGGCAGCTTTGCGGTAAATTATTTTATCGTTGTGTACAGGTCTTAGAATGTGGATAACACATATCGCAATCCCGATTGCGATTAGAACAGCGGGGTGTCCGGCTGATATTGATTTTGCAGGTTGTAATTTTGGAGTAAGCCATAAAGAAATCGTCTTTATTCCCGTGGGAATATAAAAAACTGTAAAAACCACCAAAGGCATACTATGCCTGATGCTCATATAACCATACCGGTAATACAGCCAGAGCATCAGGAGTATGTTAAAGACAACCAGAGCAAAGATAAAAAATCTGCCTCTTTTAAGAACGTGCGACTGTCTGAAATCCGAATAAGCGCCCACCAAGAGCGGCACCAGAAAAAACCACATCAGGGTCTGCCCAATATTTTGAATTAGCTTGAACGCTCCATTTACCACATCTATAGCAAAGATTCCTGCGGCACATTGTGTCACTATGTTGTTATGCGGTAGTTCCTCGGATTCGCCCTGTATTTGTAACGAGAATTCTACCAGGTTTTTTTTAGGGAATAATGACCCTTT
This sequence comes from uncultured Pirellulales bacterium, assembly GCA_964651605.1. Classification (GTDB taxonomy): domain Bacteria; phylum Planctomycetota; class Phycisphaerae; order Sedimentisphaerales; family Anaerobacaceae; genus JAFGPS01. The sequence goes on from CAZYWY010000017.1 coordinate 9,188, forward strand.
GAGCTTCATATACGGCCCTGCGACTACTGCGAAACCAGCCAGCAGCAGAACAATAGCAGCGATGGTTTTCGGTCTGCTAAATGTCCTTTGGCTTTGAAATAACTGCAAAACCAGCCAGGCAAGTCCGAATATAACTATTTGTGAAGACTCCGGCCTGATAAGATAGCCAAGTCCGCCGGCCAATCCTGCCAGGCCGAACATCCACCATTTGCGTTGTTCTGCACCATAAATCAGCAGCAGCATCCCTGCGGCAAGAAAGAGCATATTTGGCCAGTCACTCAGCGCATCGCTGCCATATTCTGCCAGTGCCGGCAGCATCATAAGAATAAGTACCGCCTGAAATGCAGATTTTGCATCGGTGAGAAATTTTCCAATATAATACAATACGACAGCAGCCAATAATCTGCTCAGCAGAGCTGCAACCTGGGCAGAGAATATCCAGCCTGCCGGTGTATCATTTGCGATTATAAGCCCCAATATTTTATGAGCGGCTAAAATCATCACCGGGTAACCGGGATGCTGGTCGGAATGGAGCATTGTTTCTGCCGGGGATGTACGAAAATTTTCGGCATATTGAATGAATGTTACGCCATCCTTGGCTATAATGACAGAAGTAGCAATAAAATATATGCCGATTAACGATGTTGCCGTAAGCAGAATCGTTATATAGAAGAAGTCTGTGTGATTTTTGCGATTGCTAAGGGCAAATTTAATGGGCATTTTCTCCTTTAAGAACGTGCCAGGGTGTTCGCAGCAG
>CAZYWY010000017.1:9954-11814 GCA_964651605.1 uncultured Pirellulales bacterium
TAAATCCAGCAGGAAAGACCAATTGCCTATATAATACAAGTCATAAACCAGCCTTTTCCTCAGAGAGCTGTTGCCACGCATTCCATTTATCTGTGCCCAGCCCGTCATACCAGCCTTGACTTTGTGCCGCAGCATATATTTTTTGTACTCTTCGGAAAATTGTTTCACAAAGTAAGGCCTTTCCGGTCTGGGACCGACAAGGCTCATCTGTCCCTTGATAACGTTGAACAGTTGAGGAAGTTCATCCAGACTTGTGCTGCGGAGGAATTTCCCGATTTTTGTTCGCCTTGTGTCGTCCATTGTTGACCATATCGGTCCGCTGTTTTCTTCTGCGTCGGTTCGCATTGTTCTGAATTTCAGGATGTCGAATTCCTTCTGGTCCATTCCTACCCGCTTTTGGCTGTAAAAAACAGGACCTTTGTCTGTCAATTTAATTGCCAGGGCGATGACCAGTATAGGCAGTGCAAAGACCAGCAATAGCATCGCCGAGCCAGTTAAATCAAAAATTCGCTTAAAAACAATATTATATCCGCTCAACGGTGAATCGGCAGCCGAAAACAAAACTTGCGAACCAACAGGCACAACCACAGGATTACTTATCGACACAAGATTTCCCCAGTCCGGAATTATGCGGATAATTACACCGGTACTTTGAAGAGTCTCAAGGATTGGATATACCTGTAGAGCTTCACTGCCTCCGAGAGCCAGATATACTTCATCTATGTCCTGGTTGTTTACAAGCTCTGGAATTTTTTCAAAAGGACCACATATCGGGCAGCCAAGCAGTGACTTACCGATTTTGTCTGGATTGTCATCAACAAAGAAGGAACATTTAAGACCCAGCCAGCCCATTTGCCTGATATCCTTAACAAGCTGTTGTCCCTTGTTTCCAGTCCCTATGACTGCGTAATACCGCAAATTATACCCTTTTTTTCGCAGAAATCTCAGAACCTTCGTTGTCAACAGGTGCGAGAAGGCCAATCCAACAAACAGTACAGGCACAAAAAGTGCCAACAGCACTCTCGAATAGGGTGCATTACCAATATGTGAGTAAGGTACTCCCTGCATATAATATAAGAATGCGAACACGAAAAGGCCGCTTAAAAAACTGGCTTTGAGCGTATCGGCAAAGAGCTGAAACATATTCTGGATGCGTTTTGGTTTATAAAGACCAGACCATAAACAGGCTACAAAACAGATACAAGTTATAGGCAGAGTCAGTATCAAATGATTTCTAAAATCAGGGATTCCCCCTGCAACAGAGAAGAATCCTGAACGAAATCTTAAAAAATAGACAACGAGCCAGCAGTTGCTGATAATGACAATATCAACAACCGAACGAAGCAAAGACAGAAAAGCTGCGTGCGTTCTGAGCATTCGGCTTTAATAACCTCAGGTTAACGATTATTTATTTTTCTTCAACGTCGTTATTCTATTATTTGGCCGGAACGTAGGTTTGTCAAAGGTATTTAGCGGATAAATAACGTACTCATATCTGAATAAATGGTATTTACGGATTTTAGTTTTAGGAGCATACCAGCTTTTATATATATGTGAACATATTCTGGTTTGAATTATATATATAATAGAGGTAATTACTCCATAATAATATATATTCCTGGTGAAATATCAAAAGTCAATATTTAACGTTTAACGTGTCATTTGGAGTACAATTCGTTGCAGGATTAGCCTTAAAGTCTGAAAGAAAATATGTTTGCAGATTTTCAACATATAATAATGCTAATTCACAAAACTCAAAGGGAGCGATATATCAATGTTTTCCGTCTGCGTGCGGCACCTGTACAACCATCTGAAAAATCGGCTCATTAGGTTCTCGTTTGGTTTATATCTGGATTTTCG
>CAZYWY010000018.1:0-5084 GCA_964651605.1 uncultured Pirellulales bacterium
AAGATGCTCTAATTATGGGTGACACTTCGTCCGTACCAATGGATTAAAAATACGTTTGTCTTTGCACCACTGATTTTTTCAGGCAGGTTCACCCAGTTACCCTCGTGCATAAAGGCTGTGATGGCATTTATTGGTTTCTGTCTGTTGTCCAGCGCTGTATATATTATCAACGATTTGTTTGACAGAAAAGAAGACCGACAGCATCCGGTTAAGAAACACAGACCTGTTGCCGAAGGTATAATCAGCCCTGTTTCTGCAATGACAACGGCAATATTATTAGTTGTCTCAGGCTTGGCAGCAGTTCTCTTTTTAGGAACGTCCGTAGTTATAGCTATGCTTATTTATCTATTTATTAATATTTTATATTCATCGACTATCAAACATATACCGATACTCGATGTCCTGTTTATTTCTTTTGGTTTTATCCTGCGTGTAGCAGGCGGCGGGGCGGCGATTTCGGTGGTTCCTTCCTACTGGCTGATTTTATGTACGCTTATGATTGCTATGTTTCTCGGATTTGCAAAGCGCCGGGTTGAACTACTGACGGTGAACATTAAACAGAATAATTCCAGGCCGGTCCTTAAGGATTACAGCATTGCTTTTCTTGACCAGGTCATACCCGTAGTAACCGGTGCAACAATTATTAGTTACGCCCTTTATACGGTGGATGAGCATACTTTGTCGGTCTTAGGCTCGCGTGCAATGCTGATTACGCTGCCTTTTGTTGTTTATGGTTTGATTCGTTATTTATATATCATATATCATCTAAAGAAAATTTCCGACCCTGCGGAAATTCTTATTCGTGACATACCGACAATCATTAATCTTCTGTTATGGGTCCTGGCATCTGTGCTGGTTGTAGAATATGGTCGGGGGCTTACTGTTTTCCAATGAGGTCGGACAATCCAAAGCAGCAGGTCAAAAAAAATTAGACGACTGATATGAAAACCGTCAAAGAAAATAAAACAACGGCGATAATCCTGATGAGCGGACGTGATTTCGGGCGATGTCCCCTGGCTTCACGGCTGCCAACAGCGCTGTGGCCTGTGGGAGAATACAAGGTCGTAGAAAAACTGCTTGTACACTTAGCCGACAACGGAATCAAAAAGGTTGTAATATGCTCAAGCGGTCTGGATAGGGCGTCTTATGCTGATTCTATTCGCAGGGACAATCGGCTGGAGTTGGAATTTTTGTATGAGCCGCTGCCGGTCGGGACAGCCGGCTGCATTCGCGATGCTTCTGCCGGCCAGACGGACGGATTGCTGCTGGTATTTCCGGCCAGCCTGGTCAATCCGCCGCCTGTGGATGTTCTGATAAACGCTCACTACGAAGGCAAATCGGATTTGACTGTAATGTTCAACCCATCAGATGGTGGCACCGCAAGGCCGGGGCAGACATCCGGCATTTATATTTGCAGTCAGCGCATAGTTGAGCATATACCGGAAGGAGGATATTTTGACATTAAGGAAGGTTTGATTCCTGCGATGCTGCGTGCGGGCAAAACCGTCAATGCGGCTACACTGCCCAAAAACGCAGGCAACTTTCGGAATCGGCACCAGTATTTGCGGGCGATTGCAGACTACCTTGAGCAAACAACTCAGCCGAAAACTCAAGATGGTTTTATAGCACCTTCGGCGAAAATAATCGGACCGGTTATAATTATGGAGGGCGCTAGAATTTCAGACGGCGCTACCGTGGTGGGACCTGCCATAATATCAGGTAATGTCACCTTATGTTCCGGCAGTATTGTCGTCAATAGTGTGCTGTGGGATGGCGTTCAAACGGGCCCGAACTGCCGGATACAGCAATCTGTGCTCGATTGCAATGTGGTTTTGCCGGCGCAAACAATAGTTCGGGACAACAGCGTCCTGAGAAGAAATAAAACCGTTATAGAGCATATACGCGGATTATCCGGCTCATTGCTTTCGATATTACCTGAGCCGATTCGGCTGGATATTAAAAAGGTACTGTCATTATTTCCGGCCTTTCTTGTCTTGATTGCTTTTCTCTGGTCATATCAGCCGAATCTTGAACAGCTCTGGCATATATGGCTGCGGAACGACGAGTACTCAAGCGGTCTTCTGGTGCCTTTTATTGCAGTTTATGTCCTCTTGTTAAGAAGGCAGGAATTAGCACACTGTCCGGTTAAATCAGCTTTTTCCGGAGTCGTTTTTCTGGTCGCAGCGATTCTGCTGAGATTATTCGGGCAGTTATTTGTGTTCAGCTCGGCAGAAAACCTGTCAGTTGTTTTTTGTATTGCAGCACTGGTGTTGCTGCTGTTCGGCTGGCAGATGTTCCGAAAGACTGCGACAGTGTTGTTGTTTCTGTTTTTGATGCTCCCCTGGCCAAATCGAATACAAACAGCTGTTTCATTGCCTCTGCAGCAGTGGTCAACATCTTCTGCCGTATTTTGCCTGGAACTGGCCGGCTTTACCGTAGTACGCGAAGGAAACTTAATCCACATAGGCGATGCGACCGTAGCGGTTGCGGAGGCCTGCAACGGCCTGCGAATGATAACAGCTTTCTTTGTTATCAGTGCCCTGGTAGCGTTGGTAGTAAAACGCCGGTCATGGGAGAAATTCATAGTGCTAATATCCAGCCTGCCGATAGCTCTGCTGTGCAACACTGTGCGATTAACCGTAACAGCAATATTCTTTACCATTCTCAAAGGCGATTACTGGGAAAAGGTTTTTCACGATTTTGGCGGTTATGCAATGATGCCGCTGGCGCTGGCCGTTGTTCTGATAGAATTGTGGCTTATGAAGAAACTGACAACACCTCCATATAAAACAAAAGCAATAATAGTTACAAAGGGACAGAGACTCGAAGATGTACAGACACAAAGTAGTTAAATCTCAGTGTCTTTGTGTCTGTTTTTAAGTTTTAGTTTTTTTACATTATCAATCTTCAATTATCTTTTAGGAGTAAAAAAATGGACGAGTTAAAAAAGTATAACGACCGGATTCCGAGAGAGGAAATTGTGAACCTGCAGACCCCGCCGGAAAATGACGGCGAGCCGTTCAGGCTGGTAACAGGCATACTGCGCCGATGGTATATTGTTTTTCTGGTATTGCTTGTGATTTGCGGGCTTGGATTGCCGGCAGTATGGCTGTTGCAGAAACCCGTGCAGGTCGTGAGAGGTTCGATAAGAATAGCGCCCATAATGGAGGATATTCTTACGGACAAGAAAGATCCCGGACAAATATCCAATTATGAAATCTTTATGAACACTCAGGCGCAAACGCTGACAAGCAACCAGGTAATCCAGAGGGTGGCCGATGATTTGGTCGGCAAGAATCTGTCTTTCTTCGAGCAGATGCCCTCTGACCTGTTGACGAGGATTAAAGAGGAAGTCCTCGGCGCAGAAAAATTGAAACCGGAACCGGCTTGGCAGTTGAAGCAGGCGATAATGGGCAAAAAAATTACAATTATCGCCCCACCCAATACCGAGCTTATCCAGATAACTATGCGCAGCAACAAGCCGGACGAGGCCAGGCAGATTGTTGATGCTTTTATAAAAGCATATATGGCAGTTGGTGTATCCAGTTCTACTGCGGAAGAAGATAAGACTCTGGCAATTCTTGAAGATGAGCGAAAAGTCAGGGTCGATGAAATAAGCGGCTTAAGACAGCAAATCTACCGACTGGCTCAGGAATACGGGACCGATACTTTGAGCGGCAGACAGGATATGATGCTGCGAAGAGTAGCAGAGCTGCTCAGCAAACTTACCCAGGTTGAAGCGGAAAAAGTCAATCTTGAGGCGAAAGTTCAGTTGCTTGAGAGAACAAATGAGCAATATATTCCGCCCGATGAATTGTTAAAGATGCGTCAGACATTCACAAATGGTGACACATCGGTTGTGGTTCTGTCCAACAATATCGCAAAAATGGAGCAGGAATTGATAATCTTGCAGGAGACAATGACCGGAACCAATCCGGGCCTTGAGCTTCAGGGCAAACTGGTGGAAATTATGAAGACGCGTCTTGAGGAGGCCAAAGAACAGGCCAGCGAGAAATTCGACGAGTTGTTGAATGAAGAAATGGCCAAGGCCGGCGATGCGACTCTGCTAAGTACGCGCGCTGCACTTGAACAGACAACAGGGTATGCAGAATTGCTGCGGGACACAATAGATAAAGAAGACAAGGAGACCATAGCTCTGGGCCGGCTGCAACTGGAAATAGAAGATTTACAGGACAGACTCGCTATGGCGAAGGACAGATATGAAGCGGTATTGAAGCGAATACAGGACCTGGAGATGCAGAATAAACGCCCGGCGAGAATCTCAGTCGCCGATTATGCCAGCATTGCCGATACCGATGATAAAAGAATTGAGTTCTCGGCAGTTATCGTTATGGCGGGATTGTTTTGCGGATTATGGCTGGCATTCCTTCGCGACAAGGCCGACCTGAGACTGCGAACGCCGGAAGATGTTGTAAGAAGAACCGGCATAAGAATAATCGGTACAACTACAAGTCTGGATTATATTAAGCCCAAGCACATAAAAGAATATATAATCGGGGATTATCAAACCATCCGTGCCAACCTTGAACTGCTCGGGACTGAAGGCATACCGAAGAAGCTGGTTGTTACAAGCCCGGGTATGAAAGAGGGCAAAACAACTTTTGCCGTTAATCTGGCTATGAATATGGCGGAAGCCGGGAAAAAAGTGCTGCTGATAGACGGTGACCTCAGGAAGCCCGATGTCGCAAGATTGCTGAATCTGCCCAAAAGCGCACGCGGACTACAGGATGTTATGAGCGGCATAAGGTTCGACCGGGCGGTTCATTCTGTCGTATCAACCGGGCTGGATGTGCTTGCTGCCGATTTCCGGGATGCAGCCGATGCCTGCGAGCTATTGTCTTTACCGACCACGGCGCAGCGAATAAATAAAATCAGCGAACGCTACGATAATGTGATTATCGATACCCCGCCCGTTCTTGCGTTTCCTGATGCTTTGATATGGGCAAAAATCAGTGATGCCGTGATTTTAACCAGCTTTGCGGGCCATACAACTGTGCCGGAAATGCGAGAAGCAAAGGACAGGCTCACTCAGATTAACGCAAATATACTCGGCACCGTTGTCA
>CAZYWY010000018.1:5094-11620 GCA_964651605.1 uncultured Pirellulales bacterium
CAGTGTCGAGGCCGAACACAGCTACTACCGGCCCAGTTACGGTGCTTATGCCCAAATCGGCAGAAGAGGCATCGGAAGAAAAATGGTTGTCTCTGAGGATGCATAGGCCGATATGAAAAATTAAAATGCAAAGTGTAAAATTTAGGAAGTCGTAAGAATATCAAAATGCAAAGTGTAAAATGCAAAATTAAGGAAGTCATCGCCCAAAGGGCGATTCCACAATTTTGATATTTGATTTTTGCATTCTCTTTCTTACGGCGACTCCACAAATTTGATATTTGAGTTTTGATATTTTAATTTATAATGCAACTGATTATATTCCGTGAAAATACAAACTGTTCGGTCAACAGTGACAAACTGCTTCGATTTGCAATGTGCGACCCGATAATATCATCTATTATATGTGTCGGCCTGGGCGAATCTTTCTGTCAATGCGGCAAGCTGCTTAGAAGGTATAATCCTGACAGTATAACTCCCGGCAGGCTCGTTTTTGCTCTGCCGCAGAGTTGGCAAATCAAGCCGGATTCATTAAAACCTGTTGGGCATCTGCTGCCACGACATCTTTGTTTTGAACCTGCACGTGACATAATATCTTATAATCAAAATGTCCCTGTGTCTGTAAAATTGATAGACGATGCCCAAAAAGGCAGAAATATGTCAAAATGGCTGGTCGTTTCAGACGGGCGATTTGCAACACATATAGACCCTGCCTTGCCGGAAAAAATATTGTCGGGAATAAATGCAGATGTAATCTCGGTCAATGTGCAATCTGACTTGATGAACAATGCAGCAAAAATCAGTCTGACTACCGACGGTAAGATTGCGGGTTTCCGCAGGCTTTATTCCGATGGGGCTGAGCTGACGCCACTGCCTGCTGACTGGCCCTGCCATTTGTTTATCAGGTTGAATGTTCTGGACAAATTATTAGACAATCGGCCCTTCGACTTCGCTCAGGACAGGCTGCTGCCGGGGTCTTTCGATGCGTTTGTGGAAAGATGCCGGTCGAAAGCACTGACTGTCAAGGCAGTGAATGTAGGTGGTGCCGTCTTTGATTTGGAAAACGCTCGAGCGATGTTGAATTTCTGCAGGATACACCTTGATAAAATCGGCAACGGAGGTTTTGCAGCTTTGCATAGGAATGGAGCAGGTGAAGATACGGAATTCATCGGTACGGTATTGCTGGGTGACAACATTCAGATAGCTCCGGAAGTGGTTATTGCCGGACCTGCCATTATCGGCAACAATGTCAGAATCGAACGCGGCGCAGTTATAAATTCATCAATAATCGGCTCGGGCTCCTGCGTACCGGAAAATCAGTTTGTGAAAAATTGTATTATAAGCTCATCCCAGGTCAAGCCTGTTACAGGTGATGACTCACGGATTCACCTCTCAGCGGAGCCTGCAACAGCATATAGAAGTTTTCCAAAAATTTCTTATGCGGGAATATTCAAGCGAATTGCCGATGTTTTATTTGCGGTGGTGGTAATAATCCTTTTTGCCCCTTTTGTGCCATTTATAGTAATGGTCATAAAATTGACCTCGCCTGGTCCGGTATTTTTCAAAGACAAACGCCAGGGTCTTCACGGGAAAAAATTTAACTGCCTGAAATTCAGAACTATGATAGCCGGCGCTGACAGGATACAGGAAAAACTGCGGTTCGTCAGTCATGTTGACGGCCCGCAGTTCAAAATCGTCAACGACCCGCGAATAAATGCCGTCGGCAAATTTCTGCGGGATACATACATTGACGAGCTCCCACAATTTCTTAATGTGCTGCTTGGCCAGATGAGCGTCATCGGGCCCAGGCCTTCTCCTGAGTCGGAAAATACGACGTGTCCTTTCTGGCGGGATGCCAGATTATCTGTCCGGCCGGGTATTACAGGACTGTGGCAGATTTCAAGGACTCGCCAGCCTATGAAAGACTTTCAGGAATGGATACGTTATGACACGCAATATGTCAGAAATCTGTCGCCGAAAACAGATTTGTGGATATGCTGGAAAACAATTTCCAAACTTGTGAATAATTTTATCAATCAGTTTTAAGGAATAAAAAATGCCGCGAAGATATTTTAACTGGAAATTAGCCATTGTTCTTTTACTCAGTCTAATTGTGCTGGGTGTTACCACATTCGGGCTGCGGAAATGGCGAAAAATGAATAGTGCAGAAAACGCCCTTGCCAAGGGAAACCAGGCATATAGCGAGCCGAACTGGCAGGATGCAGCAAGTTATTTTGGTCGTTATCTTGCGGTAGTTCAGAATGACGTGCCTGTGCTGATGAAATACGCCGAGGCACAGTTAAACATCAGACCGATGAAGAACGACAATTTAAAACAGGCTATGAACTCTTATCGAATTGTCCTGAGGGTCGAACCTAATAATCTGGATGCCGCCAGAAGGTTAATTGAGATTGATTTGCTGGCGGGCGCTTATGAAGAAGCAGGAACAATCGCCAAAAGACAACTGGCAGAGGCGCCCGACCCTGTACTTGCAAGGATGTATGCTTTGGCTCTGGCAGGCCAGCGGAAATTCAACGAGGCCGCAGCGGAATTGATAGACTTATGCAGCAAACACCCTGAGCAAGTCCAGGCCTATGAAACAATGGGCAGGCTCATCGAGCAGAATCCGCAGAGTTTCTCCGAGAATCCGTCTGTATGGTTTGACAAGGCTGTTGAAAATAATCCAAAATACGCACTGGCATATCTGATTCGTGCGGAATTTTATCTGCGTAAAAAAGATAAAACCGGCGCCCTGAGGGACATAAACAGGGCGGAAAATCAGGACTTGTCCGACATTGCCGTCCGACTTCGCCTGGCGACCGATATGATGAACATCGGCCTGTTAGAGCGGGCGCAAGAGCATCTGGCTGCTGTGCGAAAGGCAGAACCAGCAAATCAAAATCTCTGGCAGCTCTTGGCTCAACTGGCGATGAGAACCGGCTCGAAGGAAAAAATGGCCGAAATTGCCGGCAGCGGCCTTGAAACACTTTCTGCCCAGCCGTGGGATTTTATGCCGATAGCCGCAGAGCTGTTCATTCGCTCAGGCAAACTCGACCGTGCTGCAGAAATCATCTCGCTGCTTCACCAAAAAGATATTGCCCCTGCAAATGTTGCATTTTTAAACGGACTGCTGGCGCTGGCAAAGGACAATTACAACGAGGCCGTCAAATACTGGCGACAATCGGAAGAGCTTGGCAATAAATCGGCACAACTACGACTGTCAATGGCATCAGCATTGGCTAATCTGGGTGACATACAAACTGCATTAAGACAGTTGCGTACTTTGATAGCCCAGGAGCCGGATTTCCCGGATGCCCGCCTGGCTATTGCCAAATTGCTGGCCAGTCAGGCTAATTGGGTTGAAGTTCAAGAACAGGCTGCAAAGGCAGTTGCTCTTGCGCCGGAAAATATGGAGGCTTATTCACTACTTTTACAGGCAAGGATGCAACTGGCACAGGCAGGTGCAGCCGGCACGAATGAGCAGATGGTTCAGAATATCCAGCAACAATTATCTGCATTGTCTCAGAATCCCGCCTATAGTATCGAGATAGAACTTTTGCGTTTTCAGATGGAAATGCAGAAGGGTGATTTTAATCTTGCAGGTGAAATTATAGACCGGCTGAAAAAAACAAACCCGTCGGATGTAAGAGTTGCGCTGGCAGAGGCTGATTTGCTCGACGCACAGGGCAAAAGCGAACAGGTAATATCGAAGCTGACCGAAGCTGTTGAACAGTTTCCCCAGGTTCCCGGCCCGGTCAAATACCTTGCTGTTTTGCTGTTCAGGCAGGCTGATAAACAGCGATGTGAAACAGTCCTCAAAGATGCGTTATCTCGTATAAACCAGCCTGTTGCCCAGAGGGAGCTGGGAATTCTGCTGGCTCAGTTGTATATACGCTGGAATCGGACCGACGATGCCTATCGTCTGCTGACCGAGCTGGCAAGTAAGCTGCCTGACGATATACCAATAAAACGGGGGCTGTTGTCTGTCCCTGCGGTAGTCAAAGATTCCGCTTTGGCCGAAAAAATTATCAATGATATCAAACTGCTCGAAGGCGAACAGGGCTGGCAGTGGCGGTACGAGCAGACAAAGCTCTGGTATGTCGGTGAGGATTTCAAGTCCAATTATCCTCGCATAGTATCATATCTTCAGGAAAATCTTCAGGCTAATCCCAATGACCAGACCAGCAGGATGTTGCTGGCGGCGGCCTATGAAAAGGCCGGCGAGCAGCAACTGGCAATTTCTACTTATAAAGATGCGCAAAGCAGGTCTCCGGGGGACCTGAGGATATTGGTAGCAACCATCTCTGCATTCTATAGAGCGGAAAAATTTGAACAGGCAGAAGAGTTGCTGAGCCAGGCTTCAAAGCAGCAGCAACTCAGCCCGGAAATTCAAAAATTACAGTTGCAAAGTCTTCTTCGGCGAGGTCAGATGGATTCGGCGTCGGATATTATGCAGGAACTTCTGGTCAACGACCCGAACAACCAGAATATCTACCTGGCACTGGCCGTCCTGAAGATGCAGCAGGGCAAGTATGACGAATCCGAACAGCTTCTGAATCCACTGGCAGAGCAAAATCCAGAGTCTTTTTCGGTAGCTGCTGCCAGAATCAGGCTGATGCTTCGCCAGAACAAAACTGAAGATGCGATTAAAATCTGCGATGAAATGGTAAAGAAGCTGAACAATGCAGCCTCGCTTATCCTTCGGGCTAAAACATACTTTTCCGTCAATCAGGCTGTTCAGGCGCAGGAAGACCTGAACCGGGCAGCCGCTATAGAGCCGACGAATGTTGAAATCTGGCTCACAAAGAGCAATTTTAATAACTCCTTAGGCCGGCCGGAGCAGGCGGCAGCGGATATGCAGCATGCTTTGTCTATAGCTCCAGAAAATCTCACAGTTCAGAAACAGGCAATATCAGTATTTCTGGCATCTGGCCGGGCCGAGCTGGTTCGTAAGGGCAGAGAACTAATGGAAAAAGCATTGCAGTCTCATCCTGATGATGTTGACCTGCAATTGCTGAAGGCCGGGGTTCTGCTTGCCGAAGGGACTGCCCCATCGCTTGAAGGCAGCAAAAAAATACTCCAGCAAATCACCGCCAATAAACCTGACACGAGCAAGGCGTGGCAAATGCTCGGTGAGCTTGCACTTATGCAGGACCAGCCGACAACAGCGTTGGATTTGGCAATACGGGGACTAACTTACAACGCCGGCGACAAACAGCTAATGTTTCTCAAAGCACGTGCCGAGGCAGCAAGGTCTCCCGTTCTGGCAGTGCCTACACTCAGGGAGCTTTGTGAGAAGTATCCCGGCGACGTCCGTATAGCGGCTTATCTGGCAAATATCTACACAACCACCGGCGAACCGCAGAAAGCTGTTGAGCTGCTCACAAAGCAGAAGGCAAACAGTGACACATCATCACATCGGCAGTATGCTCTCGCCCTGGCTGTCGCTCTATACAAGACGGGCGAAAAGCAGCAGGCCCAGGAGCAGTTTGACCGGCTGTCGGAATCCGAACCCAACGATTCTGCAGTCCTGCTGGCGCAGAGTCAATTGCTGCTCGAAGATAAGCTCTGGGACCAGCTCAAAACCAAAATAGTTGACTGGTACCAAAAACATCCGAAGGATTTCGCTGCGGTGGTTAGTATAGCCGCCGGGCTGATAACCGTTGACAGCAACCAGGCCAGGCAAATATCCGAGGATACTCTCGAGATGGTGCGAATAAACGAGCCGGATAATATTCTGGTGAACAGAAGTCTGGCTATGGTGCTGCAAAGCAGAGGTCTTGTTGCAGAAGCTGCCCGGCAGTACCGCCGGGTCCTTGAACTTGACCCGAATAATGTGTTGGCTATTAACAACCTGGCGTGGCTCATGTGCGAACAGCAGAACCAGTATCAACAGGCGCTTGAGCTGACGGAAAAAGGCCTGCGATTACAGCCGAATTATATCGACCTTATTGATACACGAGGGGTAATAAACTACCGGCTGGGCAAGAGCGAGCAGGCTGTCAAAGACCTTACAAAAGCTGTGGAACTGTACCCGGCAACATCATCAAATATGACTGTTGCGCTCTTTCATCTTGCCAGAGCTTTAGCCGGCACTGGCCAGAAAGACAAAGCAAAAGAATATCTAAATCAGGCAATAGACAGACACAATAAAAAGGCGGCATTATCAGCCGAGGAATTTGCCGAGGCTCAGCAGCTCCAGAAAAAACTACAATAATTAGTCGATAGTTGTTAGTCGATAGTAAATGGAAGTACCCACCTAACTGACGACTAATGACTAAAGACTATCAACTATCGACTTACTGCATAAACACACTTACCTTTTGACGGAATTGTTCTGTGCTCAACTGCCCTTTGGCAAACGCATCCACATCCGCTTTTTTCGCACGTATAGTTAAGACCTGCGAATTAAACCGTCCCGAAGAAAACAATCTTCCTGTGACTTCCATATCCGTTGGACTCGGAGCACCACCTGCACCATATCCTGAGCCGCCATATCCATATCCTGTAGGAACATCCGTTGGAGGCG
>CAZYWY010000019.1:0-11309 GCA_964651605.1 uncultured Pirellulales bacterium
ATAGTATCGACAGAATGTCCCGTTGAACCAACACGATGTCCGGAAGAGCCGACAAAATGTCCGCAGTCACAATGCGAGCCAACAATTTATTCGCAGCAGCCGACAGTATGTCCTGCCGTCCCGACTCAGTGTCCGATATCACTGACAAAATGCCCGCCGACGCCGACAGAGTGTAATTCTGTAACTACCGAATGTCCCGCTGCTGAGACAAGGTGTCCGCCTGTGGATACAAAATGTCCGGTTTATAGTACATTCTGTCCGGTTGTTTTTACGAAGTGTCCAATGGGACCAACAATGTGTGAGCCTGGTGGGTATACTCAGTGTCCCACTGAAACATATTGTCCTCCACTACCTACTTTCTGTCCGCCTGTTTATACTCAATGTCCGGCTACGGATACTATATGTGATCCGACCGGTGCATGCCTTGGGCAGCTACCGGGTGGATCCGAGGATATACTATTGCAACCGAAATACACTGCTGTTGCTTTGGAACAATGTCCGCCTGTGGATGTGATTTGTCCGACGGTGCTGGATTCTAAATCTGGAAAAATCAAATTCCTTTGATGAGGCAGCCATATAAAGTATAATCAACGGCGTGATTACAGATAAGCAACTAACAACCGGCGAACGAACCGCAGGCTTTTCTGCTGCTCCACCTGTGGCGGCAAATCAGGTATTTGCAATGCTCGCTTTTTTGGCTGCTGCCTGGCTTGCCGCAGGCTCAACCGGATTATTGGCGCATCCATTACGCAAGGCCTTGACTTTGCTCACTCTGGCAACGGCTGTCCTTGTGCAGCGCCCGAGCAACCTGCGAAAAATCTCAAGTATCTTTATTATATTAGCTGCGTCTTTCCTTTTTGTGTATTTGTTCATTTCGTCTTCAATCGTATTGAATATAATGGCGGTCTGTCTTGTGCCTGCGGTTTTATCTTTGACTTCAGCAGGCCGGAAAAAGAAACCTCTGAATCTTCTCTCTGCTGCGCTCGCAATATTCGGCTTGTACCGTCTGGCCTATATTTCCATACCCACAGTCTGGATGGTAGCCGATAGTATTGGCCGGCTGCTTGGTTTTTTGGGTACGCTCATTACTCAAAAACCAATCTCGACAGGGGCTTCTTTTGCCGGCCTGGATTATGTTGTCCTTATGAGCATCCTGTGGCTCTTGTGGCTGGCCGACAGCCCAAAGCCGCGAAGCACAAGAGCTTTATATGGTTTCGCCGGTATATTCGCCGGCCAAATCTGTTATCTGATTGTATTGTCGTTCGCACCGGACATCCTTGCTTTAGTGGCCAGGCCGGCCACCGGCAGCGGCTGGTCCTGGGCAGGACTTTTTCACAAGGCGATTCCCTGGAGCTTACCTGTCCTTGCCTGTGCAATACAACTGCTGACGGCAGCGTGTATGTTCAGGTGGACCACCTGGTCTCCAGAGGACTCTGCGAATAATGCCCAGGCAAAACGAGGGACGAATGAAGAGGGAAGAGGGACGATTCATCCCTCGTCCATCATCCCTCGTCCATCATCGTTCGTTCCTCTTGCAGTGCTGGTTTTAGCTTTGCTGCTGCCGGTTTCTACTGTACTATTTCCAGGCCGATTGTCACTCGAGGGCAAAAAATTTGTTTTTTATGAAAAAGGTTTTCTCAACTGGCTCAAACCCGAACACGGCCAATATGGCAGACTCGGAAGCGGAATGTACGGTATGCTGCCTGCCTATATCGAAAGTATGGGAGGAAGCTGCCTTATTTCAAAAGAGTTGTCGCAGCAGGACCTCAGTAATGCAGATGCTCTGGTTTTGCTTTTTCCCGATGAACCCTGGGCGCAGGGACAATTACAGCGAATATGGGATTTTGTACACTCAGGCGGCTCGCTACTGGTTATGGGCGAGCATACTACCGTTGACAGCGCCGGCAAAAACCGTTTCAACGAGGTTCTTGAGCCGACCGCTATCCGGGTTGAATTCGACTGTGGAACTTATGCAGTCGGCGGGTGGCTTCAGTCTTACGATGCCCTGGCTCATCCTGCCACCGCCGGCATACAGGACGACAGAAACCAGTTCGGAGTTGTAATCGGTGCTTCTTTACGGACAAGCTGGCCTGCCCGCCCGATTCTTGTGGGAAAATTCGGCTGGTCGGATGCCGGAGACCGGGGAAGTAGCCAGGCTATGATGGGCAACGGCATTTATGACTGCGGCGAGAGACTCGGCGATGTGGTTCTTGCTGCCGAGCAGCCGCTTGGAAAAGGCCGTGTCGTTGCTTTCGGTGATACTTCAAGCCTGACCAACGGAATCAACGTTGGTTCGTATATTTTTACTTCCCGACTGTTTGGTTATCTGGCCGGCGATACGGGAAATGCACACCCAATGTGGAGACAATTTGTCGGGTTCTTTATTTGGATTATGCTGGCAATACTTTTATTCCGGCAGCCTTACCGGCGGAATGTTATCGTGGTGATTCTGTGCCTGTCCGCATCACTGGCTTGTTGTAACGTAATCAGCCAAAGAGCCGGTGTGATTTACCCCGACGGTCGGTATAAAAAACCCAACAATCTTGCTTATGTTGATTCTTCTCACTTAGAGACATACAGCGGTGAATCGTGGCGACCCGACGGCGTCGGCGGGCTTATGCTTACTCTTATGCGGAACGGCTACCTTGCACTTTCCCTTTCGGATTTGTCAGCTGAGCGGCTTGCAGGGGCGGGACTTTTCATATCCATAGCTCCTTCACGCGAATTCTCCGCCAGAGAACGGGAAATCATTAAAGACTATGTGTTCAAAGGCGGCAACGTAATTATCACGGCGGGTCTTGATGAAGCCGGGCCCGTCAACTCTTTGCTTTCACAGTTCGGTTTTACTGTTGGACCAGCCGGGCGCAGCGACCCTGAGCCTGCTGCTATGGGACATTTTAAGTCACCATATCTGGCAGCGGATAGTAAGCAGGTCTTTGTGCGTTTTTATGCGGGCTGGCCCGTCTCCTGCAACGACCCAAACGCAAGAATAATAGCCTACGGGAAAAATAATCTGCCGATTATCATTATGCGTTCGTTCGGTGCGGGAAAGGTAACAGTTATTGGTGACACCTGCTTTGCTATGAACAAGAATCTCGAATGGGAGTTCGGAGAGGCGTTTGAAGGTATGCGGGAAAATGCCGACTTCTGGCGATGGTTTATTACACAGCTCGATGAGCAGAAGCAACAGTGGATTCCTCCGGCACTGCAAAGTGACCCGAATTCTGTGAGAAATGACCCGAATTCAGCAGCATCTCCTTAAGAAAGGGACAAATTGAAACGAATATGGTTCAGTCTGGCGTTGCTGAGTGCCTCGTGGCTGTTTGGATTAAGCTACTACCACCAGGCACAGCTTTGGGTCTGGGCGATTTTTGTCGCAGCAGGTACAGCTTTGCTAATCGGAGTCCAGACCCGCAGACCAACGGCTTTTGAAGCAGTTGCAGCCGGTATTATGCTGCTTTTTGCAGTCAGGCTGGCTCCCTGGCCTTACCGAATGGCGCCGCTGCTTATATTTGCCGGTGTTGTTCTTTTTACCGTGCCGGTTCCGCGTCGCTGGCCGGGGGCTTTGGCATCTGCTTTGTTCGTCTCAGGCAGCATCCTGACAGTCCAGACGCCGGTTATTCTTGCGTATAAATATGTTACCTCATTTTCGCACGAGCTTGCCCGACCTGTGTCATATCTTATTTATTTGGTCAGCCGACTGCTCGGTATTCATTCAACACTGAACGGCTCAAATCTTGCGCTCTACACGCCGAGAGCGGTCCATCTGTTGGGGACGACCTGGGAGCTTCTGCTGGACCCGGCTATGTTGTCTTTTCTTGCCGGCGGATTTGTCCTGCTGTTTATTTGTAAATCCGACAGCCAACAGGAAAGTAACAAAAGATTCAGCTTAATAAAACGGCTGGCTGTCTTTGTTTTAGTCATTGCTGCCTGGCTGCCTGTTCGAGCTGCGGTTTTGGTAGCAATCTTCTTACATCGGGCATTGCGAACTGAGTACGATGCGAGCCTGGCGCTGGTTACTCAATTCTGGAATCAATGGCTGCTTTCGGTTTTCCTGCTGGGGCCGGTTTTGCTTGCGCTGCGATTTATTCGCCTATCATCGGCAGGTTCATCGCAGATTTTGGCCGATGTGCCGGAAATTCCGCGTTCCAAACATATAAAGTTCATAGCATTGGCGTTTGCGGGCAGTTTCCTGCTGGTTGCGGGGCTGCTTTTAGATATACCGGGACATTCCAGAGGGGGCAGGGTATTCGTTGAAGAGTTTCACTCTGACTGGGAACGCACCGACAGGCCTTTTGATACGGAATGGTACGGGCAGGAATCAGGGTACAACTACGCCCGCATTTATGATTACCTGACTCGTTTTTATGAAATGTCACGCCTTGAAACTGCGGCTGATGATGTTTCTCTTGCGAATTGCGATGTGCTTGTTGTGAAAGTGCCGACCAAACGTTACACACCGCAGGAAGTGTCAGCCATAGAAAGTTTCGTCAGGCGTGGCGGCGGCCTGATGCTCGTGGGAGAACATACAAACGTCTTTAATTCGGGGGTGTATCTCAACGATATTGCTCAGGTTTTCGGTTTTCGGTTTAATTACGATTGTTTGTTTGGTATTGATACGACCTTCGAGGAGCTTTACAGGCTGCCGCTTGTGCCGCACCCGATTATTCAAAATATGCCGCCGCTGAACTTTGCGGTCTCCTGCTCAATCAACCCCGGCAAAAGCCTCGGCCGGGCGGTAATCTGCTCAACAGGCCTGAAAAATCTGTCTGCCGATTATCATGCAAGCAATTTTTACCCCCAGGTGGAAAATCGTGCAATAATGAGGTATGGCGCTTTTGTGCAATTGTGGACGTGCCGTTACGGAAAAGGCCGCGTCGTTGCATTCACGGATTCCACCGTATTTTCAAATTTCGCTACTTTCGAGCCGGGCAAAGCAGAATTGATGCTCGGTATGCTCAACTGGCTCAACCGCAGCAATGTAGGTTTTAATCCTGCAACTTTGTTTGTTATTTTGAGTATATTATCTTTTGTAGGCGCACTTGTATTTGCCAGAGGTCGGCAGGGAATCTGGCTTACGGTGGTAGGCACGGTATTTTTCGGCTGGGCAATTGCTGTGGTGAGTGTACAGACTGTGCATAAATATTCGATGCCTCCGCCTGCGGCCAAACGCTCTATGGTAAATGTTACCATCGACCGCACGGTCTGCGATGCACCGCTGTCTATGAGCGGGTTTATCTCAGGAGACAAAAATGGCTTTGGAATTTTCGAGCGATGGATTCTTCGGCTGGGTTATTTCACCGCCCGCAAAAAAGGGGCAGATGCATTGACGGGTGACCTTGTCGTTTTTACTCTGCCTGATTTGACGGTCGAAAACAAATTTCGCGAAGGGCTGGTCAATTATGTCGCAAACGGTGGAAATATCCTTGTCCTTGACTCGCCCGCAAATACAAGGTCCACAGTCAACAGCCTGTTGTATCCGTTCGGCATAAGCGTCAATCGCAGCGCCCAACGAAGCGGCCAACTCAAAGCGCCGCAAAACTGGCCTGTTATAAAAATCGATTCAGCTTATCAAATTGAAGGCGGCGAGCCTTTCTTGTGGGCCGACAGTTTCCCAGTCGCCGCGAGGAAAAGTTTCGGCAAGGGGACTGTTACCGTCATCGGGTTCGGCTCGCGATTTGCGGATGCTTATATGGGGGTTACGGGTGATGTGATTCCATCGGACGAGCTGCGAAAAGTATTCGACCTGCAGTTTGCTATTCTCAGGGATATTGTCGCCCGAATATGATATAGTGCCGTAATAGAACGTTCGCAACGAAATAACCAGATGTATAATCGAGACAGAATAAGATGGGAATGAGCGTGACGCACAACTTGGCCAAAGCCTGGAACAGCTACTTGCGCCAGGGAAGTACATTCAGTGACTTCACAGCAGGTTATGATGACCCGCAGGGAAACTGGAAGCAGGGCGATATTATTAGGGTAGGATTGGAACTGTCGGACAATAAACCCCGATACTTTGCTCGTAATCTCACCAGGGCAGCAGATATCTGCTGCAGTATTAAGAATGAGCAGATAGCGGAAGGGTTCTGGAAGAGTTTTAACCCTTACCGTTCTCTTCGTCCGAAGCCGCCTGCAAAGCGAAAGGCCGGCGTTCTTGATGCACCATCCGAGGCTGTAGCGGAGTGTGGTTTTAAGTGCGACGACCCGAAGCACCAATGGTCTCTGCTTTCGAGGGACCCCATCAGTGTCCTGCTGATGCCTAATGGTTACTGGGCGAGTTATTATAATTTTTCACCATTTGAAGAAAAGGGACATTTTTTGTGGTTTCCGGTCAGAGTAAGAGGAAATTTACTTGTACTTCCGCATTTTCCCCAGCGTATAACGCGGGAGTTTCTTGCGGACGGCATAAGTTTGTTTGCAGCCAGTGAGGGTCTGCTCTTTTTCTTCAACAGCCTGCACGCCGGAGCATCGCAGAACCACTTTCACTATCAGGCTGTTTCGATTGCTGCTCAGGAGTATGCAATCGCCCGGAACCAGCCGCCATGCGCCGGTTATGCCCCGCTCGAAAACTACCTTATGCGAGGTATAGCAATTTCTATTGACTGTCCCTTTGATACGATATATGGTTTCATCCGCCGTCTTGAGACGGCAGCGGTGCCGTTTAATCTGCTCATGTTCGGCAAGACAATCTATCTTATGCCGCGCAGAGCCGAATGCGAGATAGTGGAAGAATTCCCTTATGGCGTCCTGGCGTCGATGGAAATGGCCGGCAGGTTCATTCTTTCGGATATGGCTAACTACCGTGACACCGACTATGCAAGAGTCTGTTCAGCCCTCAGGAAGATAAGCCTTTCTGAATCAGAATTTCATAGTATATTGGGCATTTAAAAAGATTTTAAGTCGATTTTCAAAGAAATTCTATTATTGTGCTTTCGGGAATAATCTATTAATTTTAACGAAGAAAGTTCAGAAGCGATTATGGCCTGGTGTTCGTGTTCCGGGCCATAAACTGCATCATAAGTTCATCAGGAGTATAAAGATGGTTGGGTTAAAAGCAACAAATCAGAAATCATCGAAGGATAATTATTTTAGTGTGCAAAATTTGTTTAAGTTCAAATTTTTACTTTTTCTTGTACTTGGCTTCATTGCGGCTGCACAAACGGTTTCAGCCGTCGATTTGCAGTCATACATATCCGAGCAAAACAAAACGGGTGCTTTTACACTTTCGGCAGGGGGTAAAGCTGCGCCGATGTATATCAGCAGCGGCGATTTTCCCGGTGTAATCAGGGCACTTGGTGACCTGCAGGCAGATATAAAGAAAGTCACAGGCGCAGAACCTGCTGTCTCGAAAGATTCTGTTCCGAAGGCAGCAGAAGTTGTCCTTGTAGGTACGCTTGGCAAGAGTCCCGTTATCGACCAGCTCGCAAAAGAGAACAAAATCAATGTTGCCGATGTAACAGGTCAGTGGGAAACATTTATCGTGCAGGTTGTAGAAAAGCCACTCTCAGGAGTGGACCGTGCGCTGGTAATCGCCGGAAGTGACAAACGCGGCACAATTTTTGGTATTTACGACCTCTCCGAACAAATAGGAATATCGCCTTTGCATTTCTGGGCTGATTCACCTGCCAAAAAGAAAGACGCAATTTATGTCCTGCCGGGCAGAAACAAGCAGGGGCCGCCATCGGTCAAATATCGCGGAATTTTTATTAACGATGAAGCGCCTGATTTGAGCAACTGGGTCAGAATGACTTATGGAACAGCCCCGCAATCAAATGAACCGCCAGTTCCGTCTGGCGTTTCCAATTATAGCAGCGAGTTTTACAAAAATGTGTTTGAGATGCTCCTGCGAATGAAGGGAAATTATCTCTGGCCTGCGATGTGGAACAACGCCTTCAATGAGGACGACCCGAACAATCCGAGACTTGCCGATGAGTACGGCATAGTAATGGGCACATCACACCAGGAGCCTATGCTGCGTGCGCAAAAAGAGTGGGACCGCGGCTATCAAAGGCAATACGGAAACTGGAATTGGAACAATTTACAACAGCGTCCCGTTCTCGAGCAGTTCTGGCGTGACGGCATAACCAGGAATAAGGATTACGAGAGCATAATCACAATGGGTCTTCGTGCGGAAAACGACAGCGGCCAGGCTATTGGCAAAGATATGACCGAGGAGATTGTTGGCGTGCAGCGTAAAATTCTGGCCGAAGAAGTAAATCCCGACCTGACCCAGGTACCGCAAATGTGGTGCCTTTATAAGGAAGTACAGAACTATTACGCGCAAGGGCTGCGCGTGCCGGACGATGTGACATTGCTGTGGGCAGATGACAACTGGAGCAATGTTCGCAGGCTGCCCACAGATGCCGAGCGAAATCGCGCAGGCGGAGCCGGTATCTATTATCATTTCGACTATCATGGAGGCCCTCGCGACTATATGTGGATAAATACAATTTCTTTCCCACAAGTCTGGGAGCAGATGACACTCGCCAAGGAATACGGCGCCGACAGAATCTGGATTGTAAATGTAGGCCATTTGAAGCACGTGGTATTTCCGATTGAGTATTTCCTGAACTTGGGCTGGAATACGAAAGAGTGGACAAACGACAATATAAGAGATTATATTGAGTTGTGGAGCAAACGTGAATTCGGCTCCGAGTATGCAAAAGAAATCGCTGATATTTACGTGCAGTATTCAAGATTCAATGCCAGACGCAAACCGGAAATACTCGATGCGTCCATATACAGCCTGATAAATTACAGAGAGGCTGAAACAGTAGTGGCAGATTTTAACGCTCTTGTGGTAAAAGCACAGGATATTTACGACAAGCTGCCAGAAGAAATGAAAAACGCTTTTTTTGACCTTATACTATTCCCGACAAAAATCTGTGCCAATTATACTGAAATGTATATCACCGCCGGCAAAAATGCTATCTATGCACAGCAGGGACGTGCTTCAGCTAATGATATGGCGGATAAAGTCGAGCAACTGTTCCAGGCTGACGCAGACCTTACGAAATATTACAATACAGAGTTCGCAGGCGGCAAATGGAACCATTTTATGGACCAGATACATATCGGCTATACAACCTGGAATGCACCAAGACAGAACAATATGCCACGTGTACGAAGACTTAACCTGCCTGAAGAAGCCGCACTCGGCGTTGCAGTGGAAGGTTCTGTACAAGCCTGGCCCGGAACAGAAGAATTATCACTACCGCAATTTGATGTATTCAATCAGCAGAAGCAATATATAGATGTTTTCAATCGCGGTCAGGATTCGTTGGGATTTGGAGCAACCGCAGGTGAGCCTTGGATAGTACTAAGTACAAATGGAGCAACGATTTCTAAAGATAAGAGAATATTTGTGAACATCGATTGGACAAAGGCTCCGAAAGGCACTGCTGCCGGAACTGTTCAAATTTTTCAAACAAAAGCTATGAGGCCCATCGATTCGCCAAGTATCGAGTTCTCTCGCCGGTTGGAAGGCACAAAGACTGCTACTATTAAAGTAGAAGCATTCAATCCGACAGAAGTGACACGTGATAATCTCGATGGCTTTGTCGAAGGGCAGGGTATAGTTTCAATCGAAGCAGAACACTTTACGAGGAATGTTCCCGCAGGTAATGTTCGCTGGGAGAAAATCGAGGATTATGGCCGCACGCTGTCAGGATTGTCAATTATCCCTGTAACCGTAAAGAGCGTGACACCGCCGCAAAATTCGCCGTGCCTCGAATATAAAATGTATCTTTTTGATTCGGGAGATGTGAAATTCTTAGGAATTGTAGGACCTTCGTTAAACTTTAATCCCGACAGAGGAACTCATATCGCTGTATCGTTCGATGACCAGACGCCACAGGTAATAGAAATCCTGCCTCAGACGTTCAACGCATCTAACGGAAACCGCAAATGGGAAGATGCGGTAAGAAATTACTGCTATTTACCCCAGGCAGCATTAAAATTAGATAAACCAGGCTATCACACTCTGAAAGTCTGGATGGTTGACCCTGGAGTTGTGCTGGAAAAAGTGATACTTGACTTTGGCGGCCTGAAGCCAAATTATCTCGGTCCGCCGGAAAGTTATCGTAAATAGACTTTTTCAGGGACGACTAATTTAACTTTTTGGATAACGCCTCTGCAAAGCTGCTGTCACCAAACCGGCGAACATCGGATGTGGCCGCAGCGGACGGCTCGTCAGGCACGGATGCGCCTGAGTGCCGATAAAATACGGATGTCCGGGAAGCTCCAGTATTTGCATAATAGGCTGATTCGGGGCCTTGCCCGAAAATACAAGACCTGCCTTTTCCAGAATTTCGATATATCGCGGGGCAACCTCGTAACGATGCCTGAACCGCATACGAACTATGTCCTTTTTCCCGAATAATTCCCAGGTCAGAGTCTTGGGTTTGATTTCGATGTCGTGACCGCCCAGCCGCATATTCCCGCCCAGGCTGACGATGTCTTTCTGCTCAGGCAGTATATCAATCACAGGCTCGCAACAATCCGGATTTATTTCGGTGCTGTCTGCGCCGGATATATTGCAGATGTTGCGGGCAAATTCTATGACAGCCATCTGGAAGCCGAAGCAGATTCCCAGATAGGGCAGGTTGTTTTCCCTGGCGTATTTGATGCAGGCGATTTTACCCTCCGTGCCGCGGATGCCGAATCCGCCCGGCACGATTATGCCGTTCACATCAGCAAGAAATTCTGCTGCGTTCCTGTCGTTTATGCCGGTTGTATCTATCCATTTGATTTTTTCTCTGCCGCCTGCTGCGATGCCGGCGTGCTCCAGCGCATTTATAATTGATGCGTAGCTGTCGCGTACCGTTATGTATTTGCCGGTTATGCCGATGGTAAATTCCCGGCGGCCTTCCTCTATTTTTTCCGTAAAGTCGCACCATTTGCCCCAGGCCTTGCGCTCCTTCTGCAGGTTGATTCTGTCCTCGATTTTCAGCAATCGCAGCACCTGGAAATCCAGGCCGTTTTCACGCAGCATCGCCGGTATCATATAAATACTGGCTGAATCGGGCAGGCTGACGACACTTTCAACGGGGACATTGCTATAGACGCTGATTTTCTGCCGGACTTTTTCCGTAACAGAGCTGCTTGCCCGGCAGGCAATAATATCAGGCTGGACGCCGCACTGCATACGCTGCTTGATGCCCAACTGTGCCGCCTTGGATTTCTGCTCGCCGAGCGTTTTCGGCTCCATGATATATGTCAGTGCGACAAAGCAGCAGCTATTTGGCCCTTCCTCGTAGGCCAGCTCGCGCATCGCCTCGATGAAGTAGGCGTTTTCGAGGTCGCCG
>CAZYWY010000020.1:0-11295 GCA_964651605.1 uncultured Pirellulales bacterium
AGCACCATCTCAGTCGAACTGATTTGCGCCCCTTCTGCGGAAATCCTGTTTAAAGCGATTTGCTTGTTTTCCAGTGTGCGTGAAGAGACGGCATCGGCAATTAAAAAGACCTGAAGGCCTTGCCTGAGCAAATCAGCCGCAGTTTGATAAATGCAAACGTGCGTCTCTATGCCGCACAAAATAATTCCTCGGCGAACCAGTGTTTTGAGCCTGTCATTAAATTTTTCATCCCCACAACAGCTAAAAGCTGCCTTGTTTATCGGCTCATTGTCGATTAGCAAATCCGCAAGCTCCGGCACAGTCGGGCCAAGAGCATCCGGCGCCTGCTGACACCATATAATTGGAATATCCAGAATCTTTGCCGAGTTTATGAGAATCGCAATGTTCTTGAACAGCGTTTCTTTTTCATACATCAACTGCGCCAGTTTGCCCTGGACATCAACAATCACAAGACAGCAGTTGTTTATTTCGAGCATTACTAACGACTCAGAACAATGGTCAGATGTATGGTTTTATCGCTTTCTGTACCTGTCGAGGCCGGCTGGGCAGGCTTGTGGGAGTTGGACGTCAGTACCGGCTGGGGCATTTTCATAATCTCGCCGATGCTTTCGGTATTACTACTGCCGAGCCGGCCAAACCCGAAGCGGTCGTTCATATTATTCAGTACCGCAAAATCGCCCGCTAATCCGGCAGCATTGCTCGAAGAGGCGAGCTCGGCAATTTGTTTAACAGTGACGGCATCTACCGCCACTTCCCGGCTAAATACATCAGTATCAACCAGCAACTTTGCAGATTCAAATTTATCCCAGATATCGCCAAGTCGGCTCAGAACTCCGTTAAACTGCTGCCGGTCGCAGGCCAGATTATAAACACGTCGGTTTGTTCTGTTTGCAGCAGCCGGGCCTGACAAACCATAATCTTCGATGATACGATTTATCACAGAGTCAACAGCAGAAATGTCGCTTGTCTTCAGCTCCAGTCTGCCTGTGAACTTAGCCTGGTGATTATCAACTGCCACATAGCCGACCGGTTTTTCCAGCGTTGCACCCTGGGGCAGTATCGAATAAAGAACAGCCGATAAAATTGCCGCCATAGTAAGCATAGCAGCAACGGCAGCCAGTTTACGGAAAACCGTTGGACGATAGATGATGGATGATGGAGGTATCGTCTCTTGTGTTTCTTCCATCACCTCTCGGCTCGCCAGCGAGGCTTTAATATTTTCCAGAAGCCCTGCCGGCGCCTGGACGGCAGGCAGAGAACTGACCAGCAGCTTGCACTTTTGCAGTTGTTTGAGCCTCTGTGCGAGCTGCGGGTCATTATTGACCATCCGCTGTACCTCGGTGCGCTGTCTGATGGGCAGCTCACCGTCAAGGAAACTGTTCAGCATCTCGTCGATATTAGGATTTTCATTCATTTTCATGGCAAATTGGCCTCCAAAATTTCTTTCAGCCTGCCCCTTGCCCTGCTTAACCTGCTTCTTACCGTACCCAGCGCTATATCCAGCACTTCTGCAATCTGGGTATAATTCATACCTTCTATATCCCGCAGAACCACAACAGCTCTCTGCGGCTCATCCAGCTTCATAAGGGCTTTAATCGCCGAATTACACAACTCCCTGTTTTGTGCCACCGATACCGGGTCCGGCGAATTGTCATCGCTCAAAAAATCGCTCAAAGCCTGCGTTTTTTCCGGTCCGCCGGTGCCATTCTCGGAATCCAGCGAATAATGCCTGAACCTGGCGTTTCTCTGGCAGTAATTCAGAGTCAGATTTACTGCGATTCTGAACGCCCAGGTATAAAACCGGCTTTGGCCCTTAAAGCTATTTAAGCTCTCTATTACTTTGACAAATGTATCCTGTGTAAGTTCCGCAGCATCATCGGGGTCCGCACATATTTTTAGTATGACGTTATATATGCGGTGCTGATACTTCAGGACAATTTGCTCCAGTGCAGCCGGCTCGCCGTTACGGCATTGCTCTACCAACTCCAAATCGTCCGGTAATTTGGGCTGCTCTGCATCAAACTCGCTGTCAAGGCTGATATTCTGAGCCTGCGACACAATCTTCTCCTGAATCACATAGTTAATGCGTATATGGGTAGATGTGTATATGAGTTTCTACCCATCTGCCCTTTTACTGCTCTACTCATATACACTTCTATTTATATAATCTCAGATTCGTCACTGCCGGTCAACCAAAATAGTATTGCATAAACAGTTCAGAGTATGATGAATGGTTAAGCAGGCATTGGCAGCTAATCGCTATTTTTGATTTTCTTGTAACAAAAATCAGCCATTAAGCGTCTATATGTTCGGAAAGAAAATGTAGGGCGGATTTGAAATAATAATGAAATAGCCAACAAGAGAGAGTTGAACGATGACTTAAAACCTAACACTCCAACTTAGGACTGTCTTATGCATATTTACATATATATTGTGTCATTTCTTTATATAATGGTTGGGGCGTTAATAGCTTTCTTGTACACCTTACGAGGCGGCAAATTTTATAAAGCCATACCTCT
Organism: uncultured Pirellulales bacterium; assembly: GCA_964651605.1. GTDB lineage: Bacteria > Planctomycetota > Phycisphaerae > Sedimentisphaerales > Anaerobacaceae > JAFGPS01. The sequence continues at coordinate 2,520 of CAZYWY010000020.1, forward strand.
CGGCTGGGGATTATGCATCTTAGGCTCTTTTTGTGCTGCATGGATTTTTCCGTTAATAGATGGAGCATTAAACAGACGTTATGTTCGTTTTTTCCCCGAAGCTATCATCTTGCCTCCTGTTGTAATTTTCGGTTGGTTTCACATTTCAATAACAGTAACATTCGCTGCCGCATTAAGGCAGATAATTATAAGCTTTCGGCCACAATCACAATTTTTGGGAGCATGGCCTGACCCCCGAAAACTGTACCATTGAGAATTAGAGAGTATCCAATAATTTATACCATAGGTAAATTGATTAACTTTTTGATGAAAGGATGCTCTCATGAAAAAAAATTCACAACCCCGAACTGATTGTCAACAAGCTAAGGGAAGCTGATGAGATTATCACTTCCGGCGGTACAAACGAACAAGCCTGCAAACGGCTGGCAAAGCTGGGCAGTCTGCTCGATACCGACAAAACTCTGCTTGGTTTGGAGCTGGAGCAGGCTGTTGCAGCCGGAAGAATCGGCAAAGACGCCTCAAAGGCAGAAAAAATCCAGGCTATGCAGCGAAAGGGCGTGCTTGGTATGAACGCAATTCTTTCGATGTCACTCGCACTGGGTAGAGCCGTTGCAGCTGCAGACGGCAGGGAGCTATGGCAGCTTCTGCGTGACATAGCCGGTGATACAATGGCCAAGTTCGTTGCTGCCAACTCCTCCGGCAAGAAAAATGTTGCAGAGCTGCGGGCAATGGACTTTGACCAGTTGCAAAAGCTCTTCCGTGAGACAGTCGCTTCTGCAATCAAGGAAAAGAAGAAAATCTACGAACTGCTCAGAGAGCAGTTGCCCGTTTATCCTGTTTAAGCGGGCGGTCAGATTTTTCTGTCAAGTTTGCGATAACTGACAGCTTCTGCGATATGTTCGGAAAGTATATTTTTAGAATCTGCGAGGTCGGCGATAGTTCGTGCGACCTTGCAGATTTTATCATGCGCACGGGCTGAAAGCCCCAGTTCGGTCATCGCCTGCTTGAGAATCATCTCGCAGGCTGAATCAAGCGGGCAGAATAATCTGACATCCTTGTGAGTCATTCTGGAGTTGGTTGTGATTTTGCCGTTCCCGAAGCGTTCGTTCTGAATTTTTCTTGCTCTGGTGACATCTTTTCTAATTGTTTCAGAATCGAGTTGCTGTTCTTTCGAGCGAAGTTTGCTGAAAGAAATCGCAGGCACTTCGATATGAATATCTATCCTGTCAACCAGCGGACCCGAAATCTTCGAGATGTACCGCTCAATCTGGGCGCTCGAGCACCGGCAGCGCCGCTGGTCCGAGCCGTAAAAACCACAGGGACAGGGATTGCAGCTTGCCACCAGAAGAAAGCCTGCAAAAAAAGTTATGGTTTTTTTCGCTCTTGCTATGGTAACTGTGCCTTCTTCGAGAGGCTGACGAATCATCTCCAGGACGTGCCTGGGAAATTCCGTGAACTCATCGAGGAACAAAATCCCGTGGTGAGCAAGTGACAATTCACCCGGTCGCGGGTTCGGGCCTCCGCCTATCAGTGCCGGCCCGCTGGCTGTATGATGCGGCGAACGCACAGGCCTGATAGCCATCAGTGATTTGTTTTTGCCCAGCATTCCTACCGAAGAATAAATCCGAGTTGTCTCCAGCGATTCAGCCAGTGACAGAGGCGGAAGAATCGTAGCCAGTCTCTGGGCGAGCATTGTTTTTCCTGCGCCGGGCGGGCCGAGCATAATTATATTATGGCCGCCTGCTGCAGCGATGGTCATAGCCCGTTTGACGGATTCCTGACCTTTGACATCGGCAAAATCGACATCGTATTGGCTTTCAACATTAAAAATCGCCTCGATATCAACGGTTGTAGCCTCCAGCGGAAGCTGACTTGTTAACAAGCCCACCGTCTGAGCCAGCGACCCGACCCCATAGACCTCCAGTCCCTCGACGACGGCAGCTTCATTTGCATTATCCAGCGGCACGATGATTCCCTTGAACCCGCCTGCCTTTGCTGTCATTGCCATACTCAGAACGCCGTTAATGGGTCTGACCCTGCCGTCAAGTGCAAGCTCACCGACAATGACAAAATCTTTCAGAATAGTGCTGTTAAAAGCGCCGGTACCGAGCAGCATCCCCAGCGCTATAGGCAGGTCGAAGGCGGGGCCTTCCTTTTTCACATCAGCAGGTGCGAGATTTACGACCGATTGTGTTTTCGGGTATTTGTAGCCGGAATTGACAATCGCACTTTTGACACGTTCGGTGCTTTCCTTGACAGCGGCATCGGGCAGACCGACGATGAGCGTCTTTTCAAATCCGCCGCGAGCGACATCGACCTCGACCTCGCAAATCAGGCCTTCGATTCCCTCAAGTGTAACGCTGTACAATCGCGCTAGCATAGCTTTACCTTTAAATATGAAGGTATCATTTTAAGAAGCGACCGGCAGCGTTGCAAGAGAATTCAAAAATGCTTCGGCAGAAAAGCATTCTATACTGCCAATATAATATGATAATCTTCAACTATCCGAGATTTCCTGTATTTCCTACCATGAAATTTCTCAGGGCAATACGGAAGGAGTTAAACGGGCTAAGCCAGGCGTCGCAGAGGATTACCCCTGCGAGAATATAATCTGTTAGAAACAGGTTAAAACCCCCTTTATCCCTGATTAATAAGGTCATTGTCACTGTGTCCACTACTGTGGCAAGTATGGAAAATCCCAAATCCAGCGCAAAGGACTTTAATGTGATGTCCCCGCTTTTGTTAAATTCAAAAATAAGGACTACGAAACAGAGAATTGTTAAAATTATGCCCAAAGTGTTGGCAATGGAAAAATTTACCCCGCTCATTCTGGTAATTAACCAGAGAACTACCAATATCAGTGATAACGGCAAATTTTTTAGTAATCTTTTTTTCATAATTTATTCCTGTTATAAATGTCTATATATTATTTATCCTCGGTTTTAAAACCAATATCATCCAAAAACACTACGCAGTGAGTGTTCCTCAGCGGAATAATCGCTCATTACTTTGGTAACCGGCAATAATTCCCTCATTTTGGCACTCCTTAAGCAAAATGCGAATTACATAGTTTCCTGTTCAGACTTTTGCACAGAGAATAGCCATTTCCCATTAAGCCGTCAAATTCATTATGCTCTGGAATCAAGATACAGGTGAAAAAATTTAATTGAAATATTTTATTGACCAACACTCAGCATTTAAGATGTGCAGCGGGGATACTTAATTTTGTGTCTGTGGCTTTGTGCCGAGGATATTGAGGGTTTCCTTGATGACCGGCAGCGCCCTTGTTGTTACAATCGGATTATCGAACTTGCCGGTTATATCAACCCTGATAACTGCTTGGCCCAGCCCCTCGGTTAAAGACTGCAAAGCCGAAGGCGCCTCGGTGACTGCACGTCTGCCGCGTGCGGTAAGCTCCAAATCGATATTGTGACTGATAATATCCATTAAGCCTGAGCCGGTATAGGCAGCGTTTCGGCCTGACAGGTCGATTTTCCTGACAAGCAGTTTGTTGCCTTTGATGTATGAATCCACGAACATACTGTCATAAACATAATCGCTCTGCTCGGTCAAATTGATTATACTGACGAGCCTGCCGAGCAGAGACATTTTCCCAACCTTCATATTGGTTATGGTAAAATTGCAACTACCTGTGTGAGCATTACTATCAGCCGGTTTGCCGGTAATGCTTAGAAAACCGTTCATCTTGCCACTGGTATAAATATCGCCGTTTTGCCGGCGTTTTGCATTCTCCTCCGGCCTAAGCCAGCTTGAACCGGATGCGAGAAAATCATTTATATCAACATTGCTGTAAGCAAGCTGCAAGGTGTATTCCATCTGGTCATCTGCGGGTTGCACAAGCTCGAACTTGCCGGTTACTTTTCCGCCGGAACAATCTGCAATCAAACCGTCGGTGGCACAGCTTTTCAGATTGGGGTCGATATGAATATCTGCTCTGACGTTTGTGAATGGTTTTCCGAGGATTTTTATTTTACCGTTTTCGATGGAAGCAGCGATGCGGGAAAACCCCGTTCCGGCCTGATACAGACCTTTGGTTTTAATAATTGCGCTCAATTCGGAATTAGCGTCAAGGATGTTGAGCGAGCAGTTTTTCAGACACACCTGGCCGTCAAAATCCAGAGACCTGCGACCAGCCGCATCTGTTCGCAGGAAGATATTATTGAAATCCAAATCGAATGTTCCTGCGGGTGACAATTTTTCATACAGGCTGCGGATATGTTCAGGCAGTATAGTTGCGAACTGCCGGTCAGATAGAATATCTTTTGCCGACAGTGACAAGGTTGCTTCATCGAAAGCATTATCCTGCAGATTCATTCTGCCTGTAATTGAAACTGTCCCGCTGTTTGCATCCGCCGATGAAAGAGCGTTAATGGAGGCGGTGACATTCTCAAAATTCACACTGTTGGTATCTATCGACAGGTCGCCTTTTATATTTTTCAGTGTATAAGGATACCGCGGGATATTTATGCTGTTGTCTTCACAGTTGATTTTTATTTTATAATCCGCAGTTTCAGCGGGATTCATTCGGGTTATATTCGCACTAATATCTACTCTACCGTCAGGTTTGAGCTGACGGATTGATTCTGCCAGGGATGCCGGAGCGAAATTCAATAAATCGTCATTTAGTTGCATCTGCCTGCCGGTTAAAGATACGTCGTAAAGTATCTGTCCTTTTTCTGCGGGCAGGATTTTCCCCTTCATCCGGACAGGGCTGTTGTCGTAAAGACCAGCCATATCTTTTATCTCGAACAAATCAGGCGTAATAACCGCCCTTGCAGAGACATCGGTTACGGGAAGTGAAAGGCTGTTTAAATGTAAAGAGGCGTCCTTGAAAGTTAAATCCGCCGTAAAATCCGGCGAAGCATCTTTCATTCCGATTTTAATAACACCGTCTGCCAGACCGGATGGGTTGATTTGTTCATAAAGCCCCCGTTGCTTTTCCGGCAGCAGGTTCTGGAGCGTGGAATCCAGAGGAATATTGTTCACATCTATAGAAATGTCATATCCGGGCGCATCGGCAGCTGTCGTTAGCAGCCGGCCGTTCAGCCTGATGGTACGCTCATCTTGTCGGGAAACCACGTTTGAAAAATCTATGCCCTCCTGACTGATTGAGACCAGGCCGGTAAGATTCTTCAAAGGATACGGGAAATTGCGATATACTGCATCCACATTCTTCAGTAAAAGTGAAAGCTCTGTTTTCCCGCCTGTTTCCGGCTGCCGGCTAAGTGTGACATTCAGACCGACATATCCGGCTGGTTCGAAATATGACCAGATTTTCTTCTCGCTGCTGGTCAGTGCATTGTACAGGTCTTTATCCAGAGGCATATTGTCGCTGCTAATGTCTATTTTGTACTGCCAGTCCTTTCCGAAATTGCGGGACCAGCCGTTCAGAACAAGCTCGGTCTGGCCGTGTTTGCCGATAAGATTATTCAGCGTAACGCCTTGCCGGTTAAAATCTATCTGTCCTGTTAGATTTTCAATCGTGTATGGCATATCTGCATTGCGAAAAGCGGCATTTTTGCATAAGACCTCGCCCGACAGCGAACTGCTGTCCAATCGTTTTAAGTTGCCTGCCGCAACAAGATTGACATCTATTGTACCTTTGGGCTGATATTGATTGAAAAAATTCTGCAGCGAACTGAATATAGGTGATTTTTCCCAAAACGCAGGCCCGAACACAGCAAGTTTATCCAGTGATTCGCTGCGTTTGGATTGCAGTCCTTTGAGCCTTAGCTTCAGAGAAAATTCGCTGTTTTCATCGTATTTCAGCTCGCCGGCCAGCACATCTATTGAACAGGCCATCTCAAGCTCCGGTATATCCTGCGTTGAGATTCCGCCGGTGATTATAAATATGCCCGGCTTGAAGCTTCCTTTAAGACGGCTTGTGCCGAATCCTGAAGACAATGTGGATGTTTTAACTTCAAAGGCGTAGCTTTGTGACGAATTCGCATCAGGCCCGAAATCTGCATTTATAGGAATCGAGGCTGCAATTTTTTCTTTGCCGTCTGCAACTTTGGTGTACTTTAATATTCCGTCCCGCAGATGTATCTGCGGCAGAACGTCGATACCGCCGCCATACTGGATTTTAAGGCTGTCCAGATTTGACCTGCCTGTATCATAATCGTACTGGAGATTAAGGGTGAAATCGTTGACGTCTATAATTTGCAGTCTGGGCTTCAGCAGAAAAAGACTGCGGATACTGAATTGTGCATATACTTTGCGGGCATTGAGAATAGAAACATCATCACCCCGAATGTCACGCGGGTTGATTATAAGATTTTCTATTGTTACTGCACCTGGCGGATTAAAAACGACTGATTCTGTCTTTATATCTGTTGCAGTCATCCCGGCTATCTGCCTTAGGGCGATCTTACACAACATCCTGCCCGAATAGAGGTACAAAAACCAGAAAAGCCCTGACAAAATCAACAGTATAAAAAAACCGCGTATTATGACAATAAAAAACGAATGTTTCTTTCTTTTATGTGCCATCGCTTAGTGTTGAATTTTGCGTGTTGAGTTTTGAGTTCAATTATAACCAACTCAAAACTAAGAACTCAAAACTTAAAACTTTTCTTCAGAGCCTTATCCGCAATGTCCCTGCGATAATAAGCGCCGTCAAACTTGATTTTATCTGCAGCTTCGTACGCTTTTTTCTTTGCCGCTGCGATTGTTGCCCCTAAAGCCGTCACCCCCAGCACTCTGCCTCCGTCGGTTACGATATCGCCGTTTTGTTGTGCAGTACCTGCGTGAAATACGACAACATCTTTCATCTGGGCTGCCTGTTCGAGGCCTGTGATTTTCCTGCCTTTCTCATATTTGTCCGGATACCCGCCGCTGGCCATTACAACACAAACTGCCGGCCGGGGGTCCCATTTCAGCGTTACCTTATCGAGCGTCCCGTCGCAGACCGCCAGAAAAACTTCGAGCAAATCACATTTGAGCCTCATAAGAATCGGCTGGGTTTCCGGGTCGCCGAATCGCACATTAAACTCCAGCACCCTCGGTCCGCCTGCGGTGAGCATTATGCCCGCATAAAGCACGCCTTTATATGGTGTGCCGTTGCTATTCATTCCATCGACTACCGGAACAAGAATTTCGCGAATAATCTGGTTCATCAGGCTTTCGGTAACGACCGGAGCCGGGCTGTAGGCACCCATTCCGCCTGTGTTGGGGCCTGTGTCGCCCTCGCCGATGGGTTTATGGTCCTGAGCCGATTCGAGGCAATAGATATTTCTGCCGTCAACCAGTGCGAGGATTGAGGCTTCTTCGCCGAGCAGTTTATCCTCAACTATGATTTTATCGCCTGCAGAGCCGAAAATTTTATCGCACATAATTTTTTCCGCCGCCAGGATTCCTTCCGCCGGCTCGTCGCATACGAAAACGCCCTTGCCTTTTGCAAGCCCTGCGGCCTTGATAACCACCGCCTCGTCTCTGCTTGCGATATAGGCCTTGGCATCGCTGAACCGCTCGAAGGTGCGTCCCTCAGCGTTAGAGATGCAACTGGAACGCATCAGTTGTTTTGCGAATGCCTTGTCAGCCTCCAGTTGAGCCGCTGCACTGCTCGGGCCGAAAGCCTTTATGCCGGCCAACTCAAATATATTGACAAGCCCTGCGGCAAGCGGCTCTTCGGGTCCGACCACAACCAGACCGACTTTGTTCTGTCGGGCGAAATCGAGCAATTGAGCCGTATCATTCACAGCGATTGGGACGTTTTGGCCGTGCAGAGATGTGCCGGGATTGCCTGGTGCGATATAAAGAGAATCAAGTTCTTTCGATTGCGCGAGCTTCCAGGCGATAGCGTGTTCCCGCCCGCCGTTGCCAAGCAATAATACGTTCATAACCACCTTAAAAATTCAAAGTGCAAAATGCAAAGTGCAAAATTAAGGATGTCGTCCCGAAGGGACTCCAAAATTTTGATTTTTAATTTTTGATTTTTTCATTTCTTTATGATTCTACTACAATAAATAACCCTGCTCAAGTATTTATCCTGACCGGCTGGTTTGGCAACTAAAGATTTATCGTATTTTTCTTTGTTGTAACGGCAGGGTTTTGTTAAAGTATCGCAGAATAGAGCTGGTATGTCGATATACTAATGACCGATATACGATATAAAGATTGGCTAAAAGGAATAAATATGGAACGGTACGGAAGCTGCTGGTTACTTTATGCGGAACAGATACCGGACGACAAGCCTGGCCACCCGTTACGGAATAAAATTATGATAGCAGGCAGGAGATTTCATTTAATCGGGGCCGGCGGCGTAGGGATGAGCGGGCTGGCGGCCATTTTGCTCAAACACAATGCAATTGTTACAGGTTCAGACCAGAGCCGTACCGCGGTAACAGAGGAACTTGTCAAACTCGGTGCGAATATCAGAATCGGCCATAATGCCGACAACCTCGACCCGCAGACCGATGCGGTGGTCATTTCTGCGGCTATAAAACAGGACAATCCTGAACTGGCTCTTGCCCGGCAGCGAAAATGCCCCGTGTATAAATATGCCCAGATGCTGGGTGAGCTGATGAGCTTCTACGATGGTATTGCTGTGGCCGGTACTCACGGAAAAAGCACAACAAGCGGCTGGCTGGCCTGGCTGCTTAAACAAACCGGCATTGATACGAATTTTATTATAGGAGCCGAAATCGCCCAGTTGGGTGTTTCTTCAGGCGTGGCTGACAGTAAATATTTCGTGGCTGAGGCCTGCGAATACGACCGCAGCTTTCTGAACTTAAAGCCCAGAATCGCCTGCATT